>DAITPE010000363.1:0-6113 GCA_036833775.1 Pyrinomonadaceae bacterium
TAATTTATCCGAAAATCATCTGTGTCTATCCGTGTTTATCTGTGGATAAATTTTCCTCTTACGCGCCGACTCCGATTTGCTGTTCGAGCGATTCGGTGACTTTCATTCGGAGCAATTCGCCATAAACTTTTTTCGCCATTTTCAGCAAAATTTCTTCGACTTTTCCACTTTCATTTATTTCTAAATTTCGCCTTTCCAAAGCCGAAAGAATAAAACACGCGCCGGCTGTATTATTTAACAGAAAATCTTCAAACAATGCTTCGACAAAATCATCGAGCCAAACTCCTTCACCGTTTGCGTCCTTTTTTATTTGAACGACCGCATTTTCAATTCCCGCGCAACGCTGAACGATGCGATCCGCAAAACGCTCGGCGGAAGTCATCAAAAGAAAATCGAATTGCTGTTTTTCGTGTAAGTTCATTAATTGGTTTTTGGTCTTTGGTTTTTAGTTTTTGGTTTTTGTAAATTACTGTCCACCGGCAACTGACAACTGACCGCTTTTTTGCGTTTCGATCTCGTTCAAAACTTCGGCGATTGCTTCGGCTGAATCGTTTTCGCCGATTTGCACGAAGATGTTTTTCGCTTCGTTAAATTTCGGAATCGCGTGTTCAAAAACGCCGAGATGCGCGAGCGCGTTGCCTTGATTCGCCAAAAGACGCGCAAAACCAACCGGATTTTCGGTCGGTTGGCGAACGCTCAAAATTTCTTCGTATAAATTCACGGCTTCCATCAAATTTTCCTCGACGTGACCGGAAGGCGCGTGCTGCAAAGCGTTTGCAAGATTCAACTGTGTGCTTGCCCAAAGCTCGCGGTGCGTTTCCTTTTTGTAAACCTTTAACGCTTCGCGCAAAGCCTGAATCGCAATTGCAACGCGAAGTGTATCGCTTGCTTCAGTTAGCGGAATCGAAAGATAAGCCAAAGCGAGATTGTTTTGCGTAAAAGCAAATTCTTCAGGAAAATCTTCGCGCGTGAAATATTTGAGCGATTCCTGATAATGTTTGACCGCTTCGAGCAGCGCGCCGCGATTTCCCTGCGACATTTCTTGGTAACAAATGCCGAGATTCAAATTCAAAACCGCTTTCGTCGCTTCGAGTTCGGAATTTTTCAAACCTTCGATCGCTTGTTTGTAAAGCGTTACGACATCGGCACTTGCGCCGAAAATCTGATGTTTCGTTTCAGCCAAATTTCCCGCGATTTGTGCTGAAAAGATCGGTGAAACAGCTTTTGCCGAATCTTTCGCTTCCTGCAAAAGTTTGATCGCTTCGTCAATTTCGCGGTTTTCCAGTTTATAGGTCGCCTGCGCCGACAAAACCAATGCGCGAATTTCGCCGTCGGTATTTTCCGCGCTCGGCGGTTCGGCAATATAATTCAGCGTAAACGCCGCAACATTGAGCAAAATTGCAAATTCGTCGGAAAATTCCGCTTTCAATTTCTTGTAAAGTTCGGGCGAAGATTGCAAAACAAAACAATTGAATTTCGCTTCGTTCGATTCGTTGTTTACCAAACTTTTAAGCGAATTTTCAATGTCGTTTTCAAGCGCGAATTTATAAAAACTTTCTTCTTTCGGAAACTGTCCGCGCATTAAATTTTGATGCGCTTCGCTTTCGCTAAACGATTCATCTAAAAGAAGATAATTTGCGGGAAAAGGAAAAATTCCGATTGGTTGCGGTCTTAACATAAATTAATTTTCATCCAGAGATAAAGTCAGATTTTTATGATATTTTCTCGTTCTTAACAATATCAATCTTATCTGAGTTTATCTGCGTTTATCTGTGGATTATTTTTCTTCACTTAATTCTAAAATTGAACGGATTTTCTTTTTCAGCCGTTCGTTTTATCCATTTTGCGGCGATTTCCGCTAAAGTTTTTTTGTGATAAGCCTGAATTTTATGTCTTACACAATTTTCAGAATCGCCGATTTCGACATAAACAATCCATTGTCCGCGCTCTTCGACGATCTCGGTGCGAACGTATTTTTCTTCATAAATTTCGGTGCGTTCGTCATCCATTTTTCAAAGCAATTCGCAATGCGTGATTTTCTTCGTCCCAAAAAGCCGTAAAAAATCCGATCGAAAAATTTAACGGCAAAGCTTCGTGAACCAAAACGCTTCGGTCGCCCGAAGCATTGCGCTGTTTAATAAGTAAACCGCCCGAATTTGTTCCGCGAACCGGCAAAACCCAAAGTTCCGGTTCACGCAAAAGCGCAACGCACGAATCTTCGCTAAAATATTGCATCGCAACATTTTGCGGCAAAATCAAATAGCCGTTTTCGTTTATTTCAAGCTGAAACCGCTGCATTTTTTCCGACTTCAATGCGTAACTCATCAAGCAATTTTACAGCGAGCTTTTCCATTACGTCTTTAATTTTCGGAGACAAAACTTCGCCGAATTCAAAATTTTCGCCTTCGATCAAATACACTGTAATGTCTTTCGGATATTCATCTTTCAA
This sequence comes from Pyrinomonadaceae bacterium, assembly GCA_036833775.1. Classification (GTDB taxonomy): domain Bacteria; phylum Acidobacteriota; class Blastocatellia; order Pyrinomonadales; family Pyrinomonadaceae; genus JAJQRF01. Next base: position 2,450 of record DAITPE010000363.1, read on the forward strand.
AAGCCAGCGACCAAATGCTAAAGCATTGTCCCAACGAAAGTTATGCGTGTGAATATCGGTCAAAGGCGGAAGATTTTCGAGTTCTTCGCCCGGAACTTTGAAAACCGTTCCCGGCGTTTCGCCCGTTTTTGCGGCATCAATGATAATTACTTTATCTTTACCGCGCATCTGAAAAGCAACATCCATTCCCGCTGTTCCGCCGTCACAGCAAAAAACGCCTTCGGGAAGTCCGAGTTCCCAAAGACGGCGAATCATAATCGGTCCGACCGAATCATCGCCGCGCAAAAGATTTCCGCAACCGATGATTAAAATTTGCTTGTTTTCTTGCATTTAATACTAAATTTGCAGATAAATTTGCGATTGAAATACTTCTTAAAATTTCAATCGCAAATCCAAAATCCAAAATCCAAAATTGAATTACATTCCGCCCATTTTGAAACGCGAAAGTTCTCTGCCCGTTTTGCCGTCATAAGCGTGAACGGTGCAGACCAAACACGAGTCAAAACTTCGCGCAACGTGACCGAGTTCGACCGGGTCTTCAACATCTACAATCGGGGTTCCGATAAACGCTTTTTCGATTGGTCCGTGCGTCGATTGGCTGTCTTTCGGTCCGATATTCCAAGCAGTCGGCGTAACTACTTGATAATTCTCGATCTTGCCGTTTTCAATGACGATCCAATCCGAAAGCGCACCGCGCGCCGCTTCGGTTGAGCCGAAGCCTTTACCCGATTCGTGTTCGACGGGTTTGATGTAAAAACGGTCGTGCAGATCAATCTGTTTTAGCCAATTCATCACCCATTTGAAATATTTCGGACCTTCGTGAACTCTGGCAAGCTGGCGAGTGAAAACGCTCGGACCGAGTTTGTTGATAACATCCAAAATCAATGGATCGGAATCGGCGTGGCTTCCCGGATTGGGTTTCGCCGCCATAATCTGACGCGAAAGCGGTCCTGCTTCGAGCGGGATAAAACCTTGTCCCGGAACATCATAACGCGGAGATTTTGCCCACGAATATTTACCGTTTTTCAATCCGTCCTGCGGATCGATCGGCTCGGTTCTGCCTTCCCAAGGATGAAGTAAGCCGTAATCTTTGAAAAACGAACTCGCTGTGTCTTCTTTCACCCGAAGATGATCGAAATCGTGAAATTCTCCGTTTGCATAAACACCCGAACGCGAAATCAATGCATCATTGCGCCCGTCAACCGTCGGTTTTTGATAAAGTTCGGGGTCGAAATACGTTCCCGTCGAAAGGAAATTTCCAACGCCTTGACCATATTTATCCAATCCGATTTCGAGTGCGTATCGAATGAAAAACGCACAATCCGAATTATGCTGACTTTCGTTCTCATCGCACCAAGCCAGAATATCTTCCCAAGTTTTATTTTCAAGCCAACGATCAACCGAACAACCTAACCACCGCTTCTCAAGCCATTCGTCCTTCCAATATTCCAAAATCGCCGTCGAGCGTGTAATATCCGAAAGTGTCGGACCGCACATCACGCCGCCCGGAATCATAAACGATGAATGGGGCCATTGTCCGCCGAAAATTGCGTAAACTTCCACCGGTTTGTTTGAAGTCGTTACTCCGTGTTCGTAACTCGTGCCGACGAACGGCGCGAAACGGCGAACTGCTTCGTCGTAACCTTTTGCATTTGCGTAGTTTTTATTTACAAAATCAATTGCAAAGATCGCATAAAAATAGCGTGGAATCGATTGCAAAGTTTCGCAGGCTTGCGCGATATTTCTGATCAAAGTCGCATTGTGCGGAACTTCGGTCGCCCACGCTGTGTCGAGCGCGTAAACCGATTTGTATAAATGACTTCCGCCGCAAATTCCGCAGATTCGCGGCGTGACGATCAGACCTGCTTGCGGGTCTTTTCCCTTCAAAATTATCTCAAAACCGCGAAACATCGTTGCTTCCGTCCAAGCATCCGTGACGAAGCCGTTTTCGATCTTGACGCGAACGTCCAAATCGCCTTCGACGCGCCCGAGCGGACTGACGTGCAGATCGATCGCATTTCCTGCGGCTGTTGCTGTAACTGACATAAATTTATTCTCCTCAACAATTAAACGACAAACATATCTTCCTTAGACCACTTCGGAGCGGCAATTCTTCCTGCCGCCGCAAGTGCCGAATAGGTCAAATGGTCTGCACCTTCGGGAAGTTCTTTCGGGATCGAACCGCTGATTTTCTGCGTTTTGAAAACCGTTCCCGGTGCGAGATCGTGGAACGGAAATTCGGGTTCGGTGCAGCCTGTACAAGGCATTCCCGCACGAGTTTTCGACGATTGACGATTCCACAAAATACGGTTGCAGGGCGAATGAGTCATTGGTCCGCGACAGCCGAATTCATAGAACAGACAGCCCTTTCGTGTGCCTTCGCCAAATGAAGTCGGTGATTGTTTGTATTCAAAATATTGATTTCTCGTGCAACCCGTTTGCGTAAACGATTTGAAAAACGTCGCCGGACGCTGTAATTCATCGAGCGACAGATCGCCCGCGCGACCTGTTGCGACCGCCACCAAAATTTGTGTCACCCAATCGGGATGCGCCGGACAGCCCGGAATATTTAAAACCGGAAGTCCCATTTTCGATTTGAAATTCGCGCCCAAAAATCCGCCGTGATTGCGTTTCAAATATTGCAAACCGACTGATTCGGACGGATTCGGAGCCATCGCCGGAATTCCGCCCCAACACGCGCAATCTCCAATTGCTACAACGATTTGCGCTTGCGAAGCGAGTTCACGAACCCAATCCATCATCGGGCGATCGGCAAACATATTGTATCTTCCGGTTCCGTTCGGAGCCTGGATTACCGAACCTTCAAACACGAAAATATCGAGCGGTCGATCGCCGTTCGCACAATCGCGAAAGATTTTTTTCGCATGGTCGCCGAGTTCCATTCCGAGCGAAGGATGCCAAAGCACATCAATTCCGAAATCCGTTACCAAGTCAACCGCGCTCGGCTCTTCGGCGTTCAGAAATGACATTGTGTTACCGCTGCACGCGCCGCCTTGTAACCACAACAAACTAGCCATTTATTTTTCTCCTTTTTATTTTGATTCAAAATTAAAGGCACTGCGGATTTGATGTTTGAACTTTCCTCAATGCCTGTAAAACTTTTAATTACTTAATGTTGCGCTTTTCGACACAACATTTTTCAAACTTTTCAGATACGTAAACCATTCATCGAAACCGATTCCTTTTTTCGCCGAAGTTTCAATGATCGGAATGAACGGACGAACTGCGTGAATGTTTTTTTCGCATTCTTCACGGTCAAATTCGCAAACTTCAGCCAAATCGATTTTCGTGATTATCGCCACGTCCGAACTGTTAAAAATCGTCGGATATTTCAAAGGTTTATCTTCGCCTTCGGTGACGGCGTGCAAAACTGCGCGCGCGTCTTCGCCGAGATCGTAACTCGAAGGACAAACAAGATTTCCGACGTTTTCGATGAACAAAAAATCGAGTTTGTTTAAATTCCATCCTTCGAGATGTTTTTCGACCATTTCGGCTTCGAGATGGCAAATTCCGTGCGTTTCGATCTGCCGCACCGGAACGCCGCTTCGTTCTAATCTTTTCGCGTCGTTTTCGGTTGCAAGATCGCCGACCAGCGCGGCAACTCTAAATCCTTCTTCATTTAAGCGGCGCAAAGTTTCTTCCA
>DAITPE010000364.1:0-6093 GCA_036833775.1 Pyrinomonadaceae bacterium
GTTTCGGCAAACGCAGGAATTCCGCGATCACGCGCCTGACGGACTTGGTTGAGCGCGTCCGAACACGATAAATGCACGATATAAACAGGCGTTTCCGCCATTTCCGCGAGCGCGATTGCGCGATGAACGCCTTCGGCTTCGGCGATCGTCGGGCGCGTCAAAGCGTGATATTTCGGCGCAAGCCTGCCTTGTTCTTTGAATTTTTTGATAATTTCGTTGATGACGATTCCGTTTTCGGCGTGCATACAAACCAAACCGCCGCGTTCGCCCGCCGCACTCATTGCGCGGTAGATCGTCGCGTCGTCCGACAGAAAAACGCCCGGATAAGCCATAAACAATTTGAACGAAGTAATTCCTTCGTCCATCAACTGAAACATTTCAGACTTGTTTTTGTCTTCAAAATCGGTCGTAATCAGATGAAAACCGTAATCTATCACGGCTTTACCTTCGGCTTTTTTGTGCCATTTGTCCGCGCCGAGCAGCATCGATTCGCCTTTGTTTTGGACGGCAAAATCGATAATGGTCGTCGTTCCGCCGAACGCCGCCGCACGAGTTCCCGTAAAAAAATCGTCCGACGATTCGGTTCCGCCAAACGGCAATTCCATATGCGTATGCGGATCGATCCCGCCCGGAATCACGAGTTTCCCGCTCGCGTCGATCACCTTGTCGGCTTCCATCTCCAAAGTTTTGCCGATCAGCGAAATTTGTCCGTCTTCGATTAAAATATCCGCGCGGTAATCATCGACCGCCGTTACGATTCGTCCGTTTTTGATTAGTGTTTTCATAGTTTTTCAATTCTTTTTTATTAAAATTATTTCGCGCACGGCTTCATCGGTTCGAGAAGCTGTGCGGCGCGGTGCGAAACTAATTGCCAGCGTTTTTTGCGTTTCTCGAACAGGTGTATAAAATTCAGCGCGTAGCAGATTTGTTCGGTTTCGTTGTTTTTTGCGACAGGCTGACGGCGCACGTCTAATCTTCCGAGAACCATTGCAAAATTGCCGTGAATTTCGACCGTTTGCGCGGAAGTTTTGCGGTAGATGTATGGCTTGGTTTCGAGTTTTGCGGCGGCGAGAAAATCTTTTTTCGTTTCCGTCGCGCCCGAAAAAAAGCCGTGTGTAAAGATCATATCGTCGGCAACAAAGCGTTCGATCGTTTTCGCATCGCCCGTTGCGATCGCGTCTTGAATTTGTCGGTCGAGCGCGGCGATTTCGCTTTCGGCGGCGTTCGACGTTTGTCCGCAAATGTTCAAACCGCAAAGAAATATCAGTGCAAATATCGAAAATATTTTCATAAAACTTTTTTCAATGGTTATAGATTGATTCGGTAAAGCTGTTTGCGCTCATTATAACCGCATTTTGCTGAAAAGTTTAAGTTTTTATTTCTTTTTCTTCCTCGTCGGGTGCGAGAATTTCTTCCAGTTCGGCTTCGGCTTCGTGCGGTTCGATCTTTTCTTCCAAAACGTCGTGCGCGACTTGTTCGGCGAGGACGGTTTCGGCGGCTTCGGCGAGCAGTTCTTCGATGTTTTCGGCGGGTGTCTGCGATTCGTGAATATCGCCGCCGTGGTAGAAATGCGACGCTTGATAAAGCTCGCGGACGAATTTCAAAAAGACCTTTCCGATCGCAATTGCGGGAATCGCCAAAACGATGCCGATCAGCCCAAATAGTTTTCCGCCGACCAGCAAACCCAGAAAAACCGCCATCGGATGCAGATTCAAACGTCCGCCGAGGATTTTCGGCGTTAAGACGTAACCTTCAAACGCCTGAACGGCGGCAAAGATTCCCAAAACTCCGGCAACGTCCCACATTCCGCCGCCTTCGGCAAGCGTGAACGCGCTCGCCAAAACGATGCCGAGAATCGTACCGACGTATGGAATCGCGTTTAAAAGTCCGGCGAGCAAAGCGATTCCCGCCCACGCCGGAACGCCCAACGCCCAAAAACCGAACGCGTAGCACACCGCCATAATTAAACCGATCAAAAGTTGTCCGCGCACGTAGGATTCCAAAATTCTTCCCGATTCGTCGAACAGACGGCTGAACGGATGGCGGAAGCGCGGCGGGATCAATTCTTCGAGCGAATCGCGCCAGCGGTGAAAATCGATCAGGATGTAGAAAACGAAAAACGGCACGAGCGCGAGATCGAGCGACGAAACGAGCGACAGCAGAATGAGCGAACCATTTCCTGTTACAACGACCTTGCCTTCATCGTCGAGCGTCGTCGTGGTCGATAGATTTTGGTCGTAGAAATCGAGCGGATTGCTCAGAAATTTTTCGATCTTGTCGCCCGCCACGCGTTCGAGCGCAGGCGAATAGCGTTTCAGGAAAGCGCGTTGGCGGACGGCGTTTTCGGGCGTAAAATGTTCGGCGATCTTCGTCCCCGCCTTCGCGCTTTCCGCCCACATATCGGGCACGACATACGCCAAAAACGCCGTGATGACGAAACCGACCAGCACGATCGCGAGAATCGAAGAAACGATGCGCGAAAGTCCGCGTTTTTCGCCTTCGTAAACGAGCGGATTGAGCAAGTAAGCAAGCGCGAACGAAGCCAGCACGGGAATGATCACGACTTTGCCGACCGCGTATAAAAAATAGATAACGATCAGCGAAACCACGATTGCCGGAACCCAGCGCAGCCACCAAAACGGCGAGATCAACTCAAATTTTCCCTGCTTGTTCATTTTACGAGTATAACAACTTCGCCCGCCCGCAATGCATTTATTTTTTCCGTGAATACTCGGAGCATCAATTGGAGCGCAGGCATCCCTGCCTGCCCGACGTTCAAGGCTTTGCGCCGAACGGCGTTTCTTTTAGCAATCCAAACTTTAAGGTAACTTACGGCGGTGAACATTCTTGCGCGTCGCGCTCGAATGCTCAATGCAGGCAGAGATGCCTGCGCTCCAATTTTTTTATGGCAGCAGCACGACCTGATATTGAGCCGACATTTCGCCGACGGCTTTGTTGCCGATGATGTATCTGCCGCGAATTTGAACCGTTTCGGGTTTCGCGTCTTTTTCGCCAAGTTTCAATTCGACCGGACTTTTGAAAAACCTGCCAAAATCCTGCCAATCTGCGCTGTTTTCGCGCTGAACGTATAAATTTACGCCGTTCGTCTTGCCTTTGACGAAACGAATAATTAAAACGCCTTCCGCTCTGGTTTCGATCTTTAACTGCAAATCCAATTCTTCGATGCGTAAAGCCTCTTTCGCTTTCGGCAAAATGCCCAAACGCCCGCCGATGCTTTCCGTGTAGCCGTCCGAAGCCTCGATGCGGTCGGCAAGCTTGAACAGACGCTGAAAAATTCCGTAAGGCACGATCGGCGGTTCGGCAAAATCGGGCAGAATGGGATAAACAGGCAGATGCCGTTCCTTGCTCGTCGTAATATTTCGCTTGAACGAACTGAAACTTTTCATATACGCCTGCAAACCGTAGTCCATCTGCGCGAGATACTGCATCACCGCGTTATCCGCTTCCAATTTCGCAATATCTTCCGCCGTAAACCCGAGCGAAACCGCAATCTCAACAAAAACTCTCGTAAAATTCCGAAAAAAAGCCGCCTGTTCTTGAAGCGCAAGCGGAAACCAACGCCTGAAAGCCATAAATATTCACCTCGTATTTAGAAAAATCAGCCTGTTTTGTGTCTAAGTTAGCTGTTTTTTTATAAAGTCGCAATGTTTTTTGGTAAAATCGCAATGTTTTCTTATAAAGTCGCAATGTTTTCTTATAAAAAAACTTTGCGATATTGTTAGGTCGCAAAGTTTTTTGTTTAGGTCGTAAAGTTTTTAAAGCAAAAAACATTGCGATTTTGTAAAGTTGTAATATTTTTTAGTAAAGTCGCAATGTTTTTTTATGAAGTCGCAGTGTTTTTTAGTAAAGTCGCAATGTTTTTAAACAAGAAAACACCGCGACTTTATCAGGTCGCAATGTTTTTTGACCTGATCGCGACGTTTTCTGACCGGAAAACTTTTAAATTTACTGTTGGATTTGAATTCTAAGGCAGTTTTTACTGTTTCTTCCGCTGAAATTATCCTTTTATCAAGCGCAAATCGACGGATTTATCGTTTTCAAAGACGATAATATGAAGATCGTCGAGCCATAAATAGTCTGTCCCGACGAGTTCGCGTTCGTAAAACTTTTGATATTCGCTGACCGCCGTTTTATTTGCGTTCGGAAAAATCTGCCGAATCTCGTCTTTACTTTTCCCGTAAATGAGCTTGCCGCGCTCGCGGTCGGCATTGACCGCCGTGATCAAAATATCGTCGGGACGCGGATACAAACCTTTTTTCCAAAGCATATACCGCAAAGACATATCGTCTTCGCGGTGATAAAGATGTGTAAAAAGCGCACTCGAACCGAACGTGCAGAACGCGAGAACTATGAACAAAATAACTTTCATAGCATATAAAACCGTTCAAAGCCTAAATTGTTGCAAAACCTTTATCGAGCGCGGCGACGAGTTCGATTTTTACTGACCGCGCAGGATTTGTTTGATGTCGGCGTTTGCACCGTCGAGATCGATCAGCAAATCGCCGCCGCGCCGTCCAATGTAATCCCTTGCTCCATAATGAACGCGCCACAACCAAACGCCGTTTGCCAAATGCTGTGAAACGGTGATCAAGCTCGTCTTAACATCAACGCCCAATTCTTTCGCCTTGCGGTTTGCCGAAGCCAAAACCTGCGCGACCGAAACCGCGATCTCGTCCTGCAATGTTTCATTCGTCAATACTGCTGCCATAATTTTCACCTCTTAAAATATAGGCAGAAAACTCATTTTCAAACTGCCGCCAAACCTTTATCGAGCGCGGCGACGAGTTCGTCAACGTTGTCTTTGGTCGAATTGAGCATCATTCCCGTGCGGATGACGTTGCCGTAAAGTCCGCCTTTGCCGATCAGAACGCCTTCGCGTTTGGTGGCTTCAAACACTTTCAGAACGGCTTGCGGATTCGGCTGTTTGGTTTGGCGGTCGGTAACGAGTTCCATTGCCTGCATCAAGCCCATGCCGCGCACGTCGCCGATGATTTCGTATTTTTCCTGCAATTCTTTGAGTTTGCCGTTGAAATAATCGCCGACAACACGCGCATTTGTCCGCAGATCGTTTTCTTCGATGAATTTGATGACCGCGAAACCAGCCGCCATCGAAACGGGATTGCCGCCGAAGGTTGCAAACGTCACGCCGGGAAATTTGTCGGCAACTTCCGCAGTGGCGATCGTCCATGCGACCGGAACGCCGTTGCCCAAACCTTTCGCCGAAGTCATAATGTCCGGCACAACGCCCCAATGTTCGATGCCGAACCATTTATCGCCCGTTCTGCCCCAAGCCGTCTGCACTTCGTCCGCGATGCAAAGTCCGCCATGTTCTCTGGCGATGCCGTAAGCGATCTCGAAATATTCCTTCGGCGGCACGATAAATCCGCCGACTCCGAGGATCGGTTCAGCCATAAACGCCGCGATCTCGCCCGTCGTCGTCGTTTCGATGATGTTTTTGATGTCTTTCGCGCAAGCGAGTTCACAGCTCGGATATTCCAATTTGAACGGACAGCGGTAACAATAAGGCGCGGCGGCGTGGACGACTCCGGCAACCTGCGCGGGAAGCGGTCGCCAAGTGTGGTGCCCGACATTTGTCAGAGCGGTCGCGCTTCTGCCCGAATAACTGTGGCGCAAAACGATGACTTCGTGCCGTCCGGTCGCCAGCTTCGCGGCAAAAACCGCCGTGTCGTCGGCTTCGGTTCCGGTCGAAGTAAAAAACGATTTCTTCAAATTTCCGGGCGTAATTTCCGCGAGTTTTTCCGCTAAATTTCCCTGATTTTCGTTCGCGTAAAGCGTCGAAGTATGCGCGATCTTATTGATTTGATTAATCACGGCTTCGTTCACCGCCGGATTCGCGTGACCGACGCTGACGGTCAAAACGCCGCCGAAACAGTCTAAATATTTATTGCCCTGATCGTCCCAAACGTATTCGCCTTCGCCCTTGACGAGCGCGATCGGTTCTTCGTAATAATTCGTAACTGCGGGAAAAAGAAATTCTTTATGTTTACGGACGGCTTCGGAAAGCGTCGATTTTTGTTCTGTCGGATTCATATATTTTTGCCTCGGAAAATA
>DAITPE010000365.1:0-6074 GCA_036833775.1 Pyrinomonadaceae bacterium
GGAAGTTGGAAGACCGCGAATTATTAATAAATATTCCTGTAAATGAAAACAATCTTGCCGGTTACTATGGTGATAGTTCCAAAAACGGAAGCATTATCAAAGGAAAATTAAACTTAACTGAAGAAAACCAATGGATTCTAATGTGGCTGATGAAATAACTCTCACTTGGCAGTCTGAAAATATTCCTGACGAGCATTTCTTATACATGAGAGTTCATAAAGGGTATTTCCACCCTAAACATATTCCTTTTGCTCCTGCAGCTTTTAAAGATCATGGCGGGGCAATGTCAACTGATTGGTCATATTATTCAACTCCAACTGAAACTAGAAAAAGGGTAGAGAGATTTGGAAAACTCTCACAAAACTATGCAGTAATAAGAATGCCGGTATCTGATGTTCGGGCAATTGAAAATCAAATTGTAGAACATACTCCCGACATACCGAATCAAAATCGAGCGCATACTGACGTGATTGGCAAAAAAGAAGAGGATCCAGAAGTTCGCTTAAAATTTCGCCGTATTTCTGAAATTGTTATAAAAATAGAAGATCCTGTTCAATAATTATTTTTCTCAAGACTCTTTCTAAAATTCGGGAGTAATTATCTTTCGGCATCGGTGGTATTTTAATGTAAAAGATAATAAAAGAAAACTTTTTTGTTTCCTACATTCAAACTTCTTAATAATTATCGAAATTTGACCGTTGAAAAGACATTTTCTTTCGGTCTTTTTTTGTTTTCGATGTGTCGGAAATGAAAAACTATGTGAAGAAAACGGCAAACTACACGAAGTTTTGGGAAAACTTTGCATAGTTTTTGGTTTTCTTCGTGTCTTTTTATAAAAACTTCGTGTAGTTTTCTATTTTCTTCGTGTAGTTTGCTTAAAACTTTGTGTAGTTTTCTCGAAACTTCGTGTCTTTTTTAAAAAACTTCGTGTAGTTTGCCGTTTTCTTCGTGTAGTTTTTTAAAAACTTCGTGTATTTCGGTGTTTTTTGGCAGTCGAAAGGGTAAATTTCGATATTTTTTTAGTTTTTTGAAAAAAATTCGATTTTTTTTATAAGTTTTGTCCATTTTTGGTGCGTTAATATATGGGAGAGAAAATTTTCGGATTTTCGGTTTCCCGCTTTTTCGGGATGAAAAAGGTTTATTCCGAAAAAAAACAGCAGACAACGACAACAAAAATTAAGGAGAAACTTATGGATAAACCATTTTACGAATTAAGCAATGCCGAGTTTTTGCCTTGGCTCATCAATTTAATCAACATCATCAATAAAAATAAGACTAGTTTGCCGATCACGGCGGATAAGATTACTGCGCTCGAAGCAAGACGTGATTCGCACGAAACGAAGCTGAACGCCCAAATTGCCGCCGACGAAGCGGCGAAATCGGCGACGCGGGATATAAATGACGACCGTGAACTAAGCAATGCGGATGTCAGTTTTATCAACACGATCTTTAAGGCGGACAAATCAATTCCGCGCGAACTGATCATCGAAATGGGCTTGCGTCCCGACGCGGAAAGGACTTCGCCGCCGCCGAATGATCCGACGAATCTGATCGTGATGCCGAACGCCGCAGGCTACACCGATCTGAAATGGAGCAGAAACGGAAATAAACAAACGACGCTGTATGACATCGAAGCACAATATGACGGCAATCCCGAATGGGTTCACGTCGAAACGGTGCAGACTTTGAAATATCGTCACGAAAATCAAACGGTCGGCAAACAAGTAGTTTACCGCGTGAGAGCCAGACGCGCCGGACAAGCAAGCGCGTTCAGCAGTGCGGGCGTGGCTTATTACAAGGGCTGAAATTCGATTACGAATTAGCATTTACGAATTACGAATGGAAGAGATTCTATTCGTAATTCTTTTTTTTCTGATTGTTGATCTTTTAATCTTCGGGAATGATCCAGCCGATCTTTCCGTCTTTGTTTATGCGGAAATTGTAGTAAACGGTTTTGTCGGTGAGCGTCATTTTGTAGCGGACGAATTCTGCCGCCGAAGGGTCGAGAACGAAATGATCGGCGGTGATGTTTTCTTTGCCGAGATATTGGAATGATTTTGTTTGTTTGAGATTTTCGGCGAGCTGTTTGCGAAAGGTTTCGCTTACTTTAGCGGCGAAATTTGCCGACATACTTGCGGGATTTTTGCCTTCGGCGATGTCTTTGAGAATTTGTAGGGCATTTTGCGTTTGATTTGCGCTTGCGTCCGGCGTTTCCTTCAAACCGCCGACGAAAGATGCGGGAACGTAAATGTTGCCGACGCGTTTGGCGATATATTCCGCGCCGAAACCGCCGTCTTCGAGGTTGCCGATAACGGCGACCGTCACTTTTTCCTGCGGATAATACCGCACGATGCTGCCGAAACCGCCGACCGTCGAGCCGAAATGCTGAATGATCTTATGCCCGTTGAAAGAATCGATAAAAAACGCGAAACCGTGCGCGACCGTTCTGCCGTCATTCAATTTTGCGGGTGCGAGCATCTTTTCGAGACTCGTTCGGTTGACGATTTTGCCTTGCAAAACTGCTTCCCACCATTTCGCAAGATCGATCGCGCTGGCAAGGATTCCGCCGCTTGCCGCGATGATCTTCGGGCGGAAAGGTTCGCCGTTTTTCAAAACATCGTTTCGCAAAACGTAACCTGCGGCGCGGTTCGGCACGATGTCTTCCTGATGTTTGAAGCGCATTGTCGGAAGATTTAAGAGTTTCAAAATTCTTTCGTTGACGAAATCTTCAAAGGTTTTGCCGCTCGCGCGTTCGACGATAATGCCGACAAGCGGCAGATTCGTGTTTGAATAAGTCCAGTTTTCTTTCGGCTGAAAGTTGAGCGGAAAATCTCTAACGAGCGCGATAAATTCTTCCGCCGTATATTCGCGCCGATACGAAAATTCTTTAACTTCCGTCCAATCCTTCAAACCCGAAGTATGATTGAGCAAATCGCGCACCGTGATCTTTTCCCACGTCGGCGGCGCATTTGCGGGCAAGTATTTATTGATCGCATCGTCGAGATTTACTTTGCCGTCTTCGACGAGCAGCATCAAGGCTTCCGAAGCGAGCTGTTTGGAAATCGAACCGATCTCGTAAACCGTGTTTTCGTTGGCGGGAATTTTATGTTCGAGATTTGCAAAGCCGTAACCTTTCGCCCTGACAACTTTTCCGTCTTTGATAACGGCAATCGAAAGCGCGGGAATCTTGCGTTTCTGCATTTCTGCGGCGATAAATTTATCGAGCGAATCGGCGCGAACCGCGTTGAAACTTAAGATTATCAGCCAGATTGCAAAAATGATTTTCGATGTTTTCCGCATATTTCCTCCGCAAACCGAATTTTTGTTTTGAGAGATTTTAGTCGATTCTGCGCCGAGAGTCATTTTTCCGCAAGAGTTTTGTTAAGATATTCGAATGGAAAATACAAACAATACGGCAGTCACGACCGAATCGGGTCTGACATATATCATTACAAAACAAGGCGACGGCGAACAGGTGAAATCGGGACATTTGGTAACGGTAAATTACACCGGACTTTTGACGAACGGCGCGATGTTTGACAGTTCGATCACGCGCAACGAACCTTTTGCGTTTGCGGTCGGCGCGGGAATGGTCATCAAAGGTTGGGACGAAGGTTTGCAGAAATTAAAGGTCGGCGATCACGCGATTCTGACGATTCCACCCGCGATCGGCTACGGCGCATCCGGCGCAGGCGGCGTGATTCCGCCGAATGCAACGCTTATTTTTATCATCGAAGTTTTGGGAGTGAAATAAAGAAAGATTGCCTGCGAAAGGAACGAAAAGAACGAAAAAGAAGAAAAATAATTTATTTTCTTATTTTTCGTGCTTTTCGTGTATTTCGTGGGCAAATCTCTTTTAGTTTTCCGTCGTTTTTTGTTCGTCGTCGTTTAATGAAACGCCGAGAATTTTCGGGTTATTCATAAACTCGATGAGCTTTTCGGGATTGAATTTTGCGCGGATGACGGCGGCTTGATTGTTGTCGATCGTGACGAGCATAATCTTTACGCTATCGCCCGCTTCGCGGATATACATATACGCTTGCTGACCGTTTTTCGAGCGCACGCGAAAGATCGGATTCCAATCTTTGCTGAGCGAATTTCGCATCACCGCCTGCATTTCCGCGTCGAGCGTGTCGCGCGAAAAATTCAAATCTTCAAAAAGCGTCACGCTGAAACTTTTCACGCCTGCCGGACGCACGACTTTGACGGCAAAACGCGCGAGCCACATAAACGGAACTTTGACCTTTTTCGCTTTGTATTTCGTCTTCAAATGATTGACGACCGCATTGTATTCGTTGCCGTTCGCAAAAGCAGGCGACGCGCTGAAAGCAAAGACCAGAAACAGCAAAGAAACCGCCAAGAATAATCTGTTTTTCTTTGTCATAAAGTTTTTACTCCTTTTCGATGTCCATTTTCGGAATGTTCATTTTTCCGCTGATCTCGGCAAGCGTTTCGATGTCGATCGTGCCGATCACATTGACGACCGCGACGCTTTTCGATTCGGAAACGACGACCGCCAAACCGCTCATTACATCGCCCGAAAACATCGTGAAAACATCGACTTTCTGATTGTTTTTCTTGCTGCGGACATTTGCCAATTTTTCCCAACCCGGCGTTTGAAGCTGTGCGCGGATGCCGTCAACATCGGCGGAATTGTATTCGTTTTCGTTCTCGAAATTGTAAACGCGCACGTAAATTCCCTTTAATCCTTTGATCGCTTCGCCGATCTTTTTCGCGTCTTTGTCGTCAACTTTGACCAAAACGCGTTTCGCCATTTCGAGCATTTTCCCGTCGATATTTACTTCGACAACGTCACGCGCTTTAGTTTCCAAATATTCCAATCTTTCAAACGGAATCCGCGCATCCTGAGCATTGACGGCAATCGCGGAAAACGCCAGCAATGCGAATAAAATAAAATTTAATAAACGTGTATGTATTTTCATATAATTTCTCCTAAAAATAATTTCAACAGTTTTGAGTCCTGCCTTCAGGCAGCTTTTGCCAAGCTATTTGCCGCCTAAAGGCGGAACTCTAAACTTTAGCGTTCGCTCTTTGAAACAGTAATTTCGTCGATAGTTTTCATCTTGTCTTTGACGATATTCAATTTCGAACTCGTCACCGAAAGCGCGATCATTAATTGGTCGTAAGCAAACTTTTCTTCGTCGGTTAATTTCACCGAAGGCTTTTTCACTTCAATCTTTCGGGCAATTTGTTTGTTTGAAACTTTTACAGAAGATTTTGATTCAATGACTTTAACAATCTTCGGTTTTATCGTTTCTATATTTTTTTCAGACAAAACTTTCGGCGGTTCGACGGCAGTTTGCAAAGTTGTTTTTTCTTCCCGTTTTTGTTCAACTTTCGGCGCGGGAATTTCCGTATCGTTTTTCGCTTCGTCAACCTTTTTTGCCGAAAAATTAAACAGTAAACTGACCGCAAACAGAATCACGGCAAAGCCCGAACCGAACGCGAAAATGAACGGAAACCAAGTGCGGCGCGTTTGCTTTTCTTCAAAAACCAACTGTTTCGCCGGAAGTTCGGGCGGCGCGGTTTCTTGATAACGAAAGGCTTTGAGCGCATTTTCCAGACCTTCTATTTCAGCGTCTTCGCCTGTTTTGTTCCACAGATATTCTTCGTTCATTTTTGTTCCTCGATGCCGAGTTTCTGGCGTAAAAGTTTCATTCCGCGATGCAGATTGACACGCACCGATTCGGGCGTAAGATTTGTTTTTTCAGCGATCTCGGGTCCGGTCATTCCTTCGACAAGACGCAAAACCAAAGTTTCGCGGTAAGCTTCGGGCAGAGCGCGAATCGCCTGCAAAATCTCGTTTGCTTCCGCGATCGGTTTGTCCCGGTGACAAATTTCTTCGGTCAATTCGATCGTCGGTTTTGCTTGACGAAAAAATTCCGCCGCACGATTTCGCGCGATCATTACGAGCCACGCGCCGACCGCATTTTTTTCGCGCAGATTCGGTAGATTTTTGTAAGCCGCGATGAAAACTTCCTGAACCAGATCGTCAACTTCGTCAAACGGCACACGCGCCAGTAAAATCCCGTGAACGAGCGGCGCAAACCTTT
>DAITPE010000366.1:0-6060 GCA_036833775.1 Pyrinomonadaceae bacterium
AAGATTTGCGCCAAGATGCGCGTTATCTTGTTCGCACTTGGCTCGACATCAAAAAGAATTCCGAACGCAAAAAATCGCCCGCGCTCGTGCATCAAGATTTGGATATTATTCAAAGAATTTTGCGCGATCAGCTTTCGGACGATTTTGCGGCAATTCGCGTCGATTCCGAAGAAGAATATCTTCGCATCGTCGAATTCATCAACCGCATTCAGCCGCGAATGGTCAATCGTGTCAAGCTTTACACGCGCGAACAGCCGATTCTCGAAACTTACGGCGTTCAAGAGGAAATCGACAAAGCCTTGAAACCGCGTGTATGGCTGAAATCGGGCGGTTATTTGGTCATCAATCAAACCGAAGCTTTGGTCGCGATTGACGTAAATACCGGAAAATTTGTCGGTAAAGGCAATGCGCGGCTCGAAGACACGATCACGAAAACGAATATGGAAGCGGTTGACGAAATCGCACGTCAGATTCGTCTACGCGATCTCGGCGGAATCATCGTTCTCGATCTGATCGATATGGAAGACAGACGCAATCGCCAAAAAGTTTTACAGGCATTGCAGGAAGCTCTTTCAACCGACAAATCACCGACGAAAGTTTTGTCGTTCAACGATTTCGGTCTGATCATTATGACTCGCAAACGCGTCAAGCAATCGCTCGAAAGAACGATGTGTTCGCCGTGCGAATATTGCGAAGGCGCAGGTTGGGTGAAATCGCCGCAAACGGTTTGCTACGAAATTTTGGAAGAAGCAAGACGCTTGCAAAAATCGCTCGACGACGTTCGCCAAACGACGCTTCGCGTTCATCCCGAAGTCGCCGAATCGCTTCGCAAATCTGAACGCGCCGTTCTGGAAGAAATCGAAGCTTATCTCGGAAATGTTGATATAACATCTGATAAGCACATTCACCAAGCACAATTCGATTTCGCTTTCGTTTAATCGAATTTTTCAGACAAAATAAAAAAGCGTTGCGTAAATTGTTTACGCAACGCTTTTTTTCTATTCGATATTTTTACGGTTTCGGTGCTTCAGTTTGCGCCTGACACGGAAAGATTGTCGCTTTTTTCAAACGGACGGGTTTGAGCGGTGCTTCGTCTTTGACTTCCGCTTTATTGATCGCTTCGGCGATTTCCATTCCTTTTGTGACGCGACCGAAAGCGGCAAAAGTGCCGTCGAGATGGCTTGCTTCGCCCATTAAAATAAAGAAACTCGTTGACGCGCTGTTTGCTTCCGCGCCGCGCGCCATCGAGAGAATTCCGCGTGTATGTTTGATCTGGTTCGGTTCGTCGGGAATCATTTTGACCGCACGTTTCCACCATTCCTGCGTAAACTTTTCGCGCGTTCCCAAGCTTCCGCCCTGCACGACAAAATCAGGCACGACGCGCGAAAATGTCGTCGTATCATATGCACCGATCGCAACTAAATTTAAAAAATTTCTCACCGTTTCGGGCGCACTTTCGGGAAACATTTCCATTTCGATGTCGCCCAATTCGGTTTCAAATTTCACGCATTTTGAAGCCATCGTCGCAACGTCGGCTTTATCGAAAGGCTCGCCTTTGACGACTTCTTCCTTTTTCGGTTCGGGACGCGAATTCGTTTTTTTGACAGGTTTCGTCTGCGCCGAAACCGCAAAACTCAAAACGAACAAACAAAATATCGGTAAAATCAATATCTTCATTTTCTTAAAATTTCGACACTTTATTCTAACTCAATTTTTCTTGAAATCGTCAAACAATTTTCCGAAAAATCTCGGCAATTTTTCCGATTGATTCTTTAATTTGTCGTTCATCGAAAGCCGTATAGCCGAAAATAAAACCTTTGCGCTTCGGTTCTTCCAAATAATACGACGAAACGGGCGAAAGTTTGATGCTTTGTTTGTCGGCTTCGGCGGAAATTTTTTCTTCGTCCAAATCTTGTCTGAGCCAGCCGATCAAATGCATTCCCGCGTCCGATTTTTCGATTTCGATAAAATCCGAAAGTTTATTTTTCACTTCCCTGACCAAAATTTCCTGCCGTTTTTCGTAAAGCTGACGCATTCGGCGAACGTGCCGCGCAAAATGTCCTTCGGTAATAAATTCGGCAAGAATCGCTTGATTGATGATTGCCGAATGCGCGTCGTTAAAGGCACGCGCGACCGCAAAAACATTGACTAATTCGGGCGGAACGACCAAACATCCGATTCGTAACGCCGGAAAGATCGTTTTGCTGAAAGTTCCGACATAAATCACGCGCCCCGAATTGTCCAACCCTTGCAAAGACGGAAACGGACGACCTGCGTAGCGAAATTCGCTGTTGTAATCGTCTTCGATGATCCACGCGTTTTGTTTTCGCGCCCATTCGATCAATTCCAACCGCCGCGCGAGCGTCATCGTATGCCCGAGCGGATATTGATGCGACGGCGTAACGTAAACTAATTTCGCTTTTTCGCCCGTTTTCGGCACGTTTGCAACATTAAAACCTTCTTCGTCAACCGCAACCGCGACGACTTTTGCGCCCGTTGCCGAAAACGAATTTCGCGCTTCTTTATAACACGGGTTTTCGATCAAAAACGAATCTTTTTCCGACAAAAAAATTCGCGCCGCCAAATCCAAAGCCTGCTGTGCGCCCGAAGTGATGATAACTTGTTCAGCCGTGCAGTTTACGCCGCGCGCCGAACGCAAATGCGCCGCAACCGCTTCGCGAAGTTTGTAAAAACCTTGCGGATCGCCGTAGCCGAGCATCGAACGCGGCGGATTTTTGTGAAATTTTGCCGCGATGCGCGACCAAATCTCGAACGGAAATTCGTCGATCGCCGTCAAACCGTTTTGAAAAGGCTGAAATTTTGTCGCAAACTGCACACGTTTGCTTTCAAATTCCTTCGCAAGAAGTTTTTCACCGAAAGGCGACAAATTCAGCGGCGCATTTTGCATTTTTTCGACACTTTTCGCTTTTGTTTTCGACGTTTGCAAAAGCTCTTCGGGCAGTTTTGACGCAACAAAAGTTCCCGCACCCGTTTTTCCTTCGAGATAACCTTCTGCAAAAAGTTGTTCATAAGCATTAACGATCGTGATGCGCGAAACGCCGAGCCGATCGGCAAAATCCCGCGTTGACGGCAAGCGCGTTTTGGCGGAAAGTTCGCCTTGCAAAATTGCTCTGCGGATTGATTCGTAAACTTGACGATACAAAGGCGTTACCGTGTTTTTATCATCCAGCAAAATAAACGGAATTTGTTTTTTCATCTTACTAATTGGTTATACTCGAAACTTTGAAATTGGATATTTTAATAGTTCCACTTTTGGCGTAGTATAAATTAAAAAGGTAGAAATAAAAATGGAAAATTTGAAAATTACGGCATCACCGACATCGTCAGAAAATGATTTCGATTTTTTTGTCGGAAAATGGAAAGTTAAAAATAGAAAATTGAATAAACGGTTGGCAAATTGTGTTGATTGGACAGAATTTGAAGCAAAAAGCGAATGTCGAAAATTGCTCAAAGGTTTTGCAAATACCGATTCTTTTCACGCGACATTTGACGGCAAACCTTTTGAAGCAATGACTTTGCGGCTTTTTAATCCGCTTACGAAACTTTGGAGCATTTATTGGGCTGACAGCAATATTGTTGTTTTAGATGTTCCGCAAATCGGTTCGTTTGACGGAAAGATCGGCGAATTTCTTGCTCGTGATATATTTGAAAACAAACCGGTTATCGTCAAATTTAATTGGGACGCAACCGATGAAAATGCTCCCGTTTGGAGTCAGGCGTTTTCCGCAGACGAAGGCGAAACTTGGGAATGGAATTGGTTTATGTATTTTGAACGAGAAAAGTAAAAATTATGAAAAGATCAGACATAAAAGAATTGCCCGAATATTTCGACCGTTATATCAATTTGGTTGACGACATCGAACTTTCCGAAGCTTTCGACAAAAGTTTGCAGCAAATTGACGAATTGGATGTTGAAAAATTGAATCGAATCGGTTTGCAGGTTTATGAAGACGGAAAATGGTCGGTCAATAAAATCATTCAGCATATAACCGATTGGGAACGCATTTTTTGCTATCGAACGCTCGTTTTCGCACGCCGAGAAGGAACTGTTCCCGAAGGTCTCGAAGAAAAAACGCTGGCGGAAAATTCAAATGCGGACGAACTGCCGATCGAGCAAATAATCGCCGAACTTCGTGCCGTTCGCATCGCGACAAAAGCAATGTTCGACACATTTAATCGGCAAATTTTGGAAACGAACTGCAAATTCTGGAAATACGAAATGTCCGTTTTGGCAATGGGTTTTAACACGATCGGACATCAGCTTCACCATTTCAAAGTGATCGAAGAGAGATATTTTCCGCTCGACAAATAACCGTCCGACAAACTTCAGTTTGTCGCTAAACTTGAACTGTTTAGACGTTAGGACAAACTAAAGTTCGTCCTACTTTTTATGATAAAAATCGCTGAAACAGACGAAGAAATTCGCAAATGTTTTCCTGTAATGGCGGAATTACGTCCGCATTTCACCGACGAAACCGAATTTGTCGAACAAGTAAGACGTCAGATGAAAAATGATAAATTTCAACTCGTTTTTCTTGAAGATAGCGGCGTAAAGGCAGTCGGCGGAATTCGCATCGGCGAATGGCTGGCGCGTGGGAAATACTTGGAAATAGAAGATTTGGTAACGAAATCGGATGCGCGTTCAAAAAACTATGGCGGCAAAGTTTTCGATTGGATCGAAGATTATGCACGACGCGAAAATTGCCGCGAAATCAAGCTCGTTTCACACGTAATGCGTTTCGGTGCGCATAAATTTTATTTGAACAAAAAAATGATTCTCGACGCGCATTTTTTCTCGAAAGAAATTTAGAACTTTGAGCGGTAGCGACTAGGTAAAACAAAAAATATGAATAAAAATCAACTTGTCAGAACTAATGAAATTGAATGGAAATCTTTAACCGAAATTGCTGAGGACAATGTTTCGGGAGTTTATGTCAAAACTTTGCTATTTGATGACGAAACACAGCGTTCGCCGACAATTCTTTTGAAATTTGATGCCGGGGCGCGTTATCCTTTGCACACGCATCCGGGCGGCGAAGAGGTTTTTGTCCTCGAAGGCGACATCCATCTGGGCAAAGACCATTTGTTTGCGGGTGACTACCTTTTTACTGCGCCGGATAATTTACACGCTGTTCGAACAGACAGCGGTTGTGTAGTGCTTTTGAAAGCCCCGAAAGCAACCGAATTTAGATAGAATGAAAGAAATCAAACAAACCCAACGCACAAAACTGAAACGTCTGCCGAAACGCGGATCATTTGACCGAGAAATCGTCTACAAAATCCTTGACGAAGCATTTATTTGCCACATCGGTTTTTCGGTCGATGGGCAAACTTTCGTAATCCCGACCGCTTACGGGCGCAAAGGCGATACGCTTTATGTTCACGGTTCGGCGGCAAGTCGGATGATGCGTGAAATGTCGAAAGGCATTGACGTTTGCGTCACTGTAACACTTGTTGACGGCTTAGTTTTGGCGCGTTCGGCGTTTCATCATTCGATAAATTACCGTTCGGTCGTGATTTTCGGAAAGGCGGAAATCGTCGAAAGCGAAGCGGAGAAAAATGATGCATTGTTTGCCTTTACCGAACATTTGATCCCGAATCGTTGGGCAGAAATTCGTGAGCCGAATTCCAAAGAATTGAAAGGCACGACCGTTTTGAAATTGGAAATTACGGAAGCCTCCGCCAAAATGCGAACCGGAAATCCGATTGACGACGCAGAAGATATGAATTTAGACTGCTGGGCGGGCGTGATTCCGCTGAAATTAATTTCCGAAAAACCGATTGATGACGATTTGTTAAAAAAGAATATCGAAATGTCCGATTCTGTAAAAAATTATCGAAAACAAAGGTGACTTTCAACTTATTTTCGGATTAAATCCACAAAACAAAGATTGGTCTGACCAATTATTGTCCGTTCGTTTTATTTTTCTGCAATGTAACGGCTTTGTAACTCAATTTTCAAATAAAAATTCTTGAAAGAAATTAAATTTCAGACTTTATAAAATAAGAAATTCAGGCTGAACCAATCAAATTATCTTT
>DAITPE010000367.1:0-6043 GCA_036833775.1 Pyrinomonadaceae bacterium
ATGCGGAATCGCTTCCTCGCCTTGTCCGGTGCGGCTCAAAGCGAGTCCGAGCCGATATTCGACAACGGCATCGGCAGGTTTCAATGCCAGCGATTTTTTGAGCGGTTCGACGGCGAGCGCGTGGTTGCTTGAAAGACTGTGCGCGATGCCGAGTTCGCGGTAAGCCGAGTAATTGTTCGGATCGATCTTGATCGCCGTTTGATACGCGGGAACGGCTTCATTATAGCGTCCGGCAATGTCGAGTTCGTTGCCGAGCTGAACCCATGCCGGATAATAATCGCTTTTCACGCGCACCGAACTGCGAAAAGCTTCGATCGATTCATTTCCTCTTTTTAATCTCGAATAGCACAAACCGAGATTGTAAAATGCTTCGTGCACATTCGGGTTTGCAGTGACCACCTTTTTAAAGCCTTCGGCGGCGGCTTCGTATCTCTGGGCATCAAAATCGTTCAATGCATTCTGATAAATTGTTTTTAAATCCTGCGCCTGCACGGCAAGCGCGAAAAGCGGAATCAAAAATATCAAAGTCAAAATAGTTTTTTTCATAGTTGTCGGCAGCTCCTTTGTAAAACGGGAAAAATCACCTTGATTATAATCGCAAAATTTTCGAGATTAAAAGGTCAGCGGAAATAAAAAAAGCAGACTCCATAAATGAAGTCTGCTTTTTTTGTTCAGAGTCCCGCCTTCAGGCGGCTTTCGTTCGTAACAAGAGCCTTCTAAAGAAGGGACTCAAAACGGTTGATTTCTTACTTTTTCATGATCGGCAGCACGATCATCGAACTCGTTTTTCCGCCGTAGTAAACGCGTTCGGTCGCTTTTTGGAAATCGGCGGCGGTTGCCGTCTTGTAGTTTTCCACGAACTTCTGCGGATTACGCGCGACGAGCGGAAACCAAGTGCTTTGAATCTGCACCATAATCCGATGACCTTTTTTGAACGTGTGCGCAACTCCGGGCATCGTGTATTCGAGTTTTGTGACTTCGTTTGCCTTTAACGGTTCGGGTTTTTCAAACGAATTTCTGAATCTCGCGGGCATCGGTTCGCCGCGCAGGAGCATTTGATAACCGCCGGGTTCGAAGACCGACCACGCCGATTCTGCGGGCGGTTTGACGCGTTCGGGTTCGCCGTTCGGGAGTTTTTTGCCCGTTTCGGGAAACTTGTAATCGTCGGGGAAAACGTCGATGAGCTTGACGACGAAATCCGAATCCGTGCCGCTCGACGAGATGAAAAGATACGGTTTGATGTCGCCCGCGACGGTCACATCGTCGTTCAAAACTTCGGTTTGATAAACAAGCACGTCGGGACGCGTGGAAGCAAAACGCTGATCTTCGGTCATAAAATCGCGCGGATAGCTCTGTGTGATCTTTTGCGTGTACGGAACGGGCTTCGACGGATCGGAAACGTATTCGTCAAAACCGCCTTGCGCTTTCAAAGCGTCTTGCGAAAAGGTCAGACCGCCGTTTGCCGTTAAGTAAAGCGCGGTGTCGATTCCGTTCGTCGGGTTGTAATCGCTGAACGCCTTCCATTCGTGCGAACCCGTGTCGAAAAGGTTTACTTCCTTGATGTTTGAAATGTCGCCCTTGTCTTTTAAGAAGTGATCGAAAAAGGGAAGTTCGATGTTTTTACGGTAATCGAGCGACGTTTTTTGTCCGAAATACGCCGTGCCGAGCCAATCGCCTTCCGAGCGTTCCCAACCGCCGTGAAACCAAGGTCCGACGACGAGCACGTTAAACGGAATCTTCGGATTTTGGCGTTCGATCGCCTGATAAGTTTTGAGCGCGCCGTAAAGGTCTTCGTTGTCATACCAGCCGCCGACGGTCATCGTCGCACAGCCGATATTTTTGAGTTTCGGCAGGATGTTGCGCGCTTTCCACCAATCGTCGTAATTCGGATGCGCCATCATCGCATCCCAGAATTTCGGGCGGAAACCGTAACCGTTTTGATAAGAATCGGCGACTTCTTTGAGTCCTCCGAGTTCTTTGAAAAAGTCGTAACCGTCTTCGGTTTCGCGTCCTTTCCATTGTTTGAAATAGCTTGCATTTGAAACCGGACCCGGACGCGGCTGACCGAAAAAGCCGAAGAAAGAATAGTTTTGCGACAAGAACAACGCGCCGTTGTGGTGCATATCGTCGCCGTGAAACCAATCGGAAACAGGTGCTTGCGGCGAGCAAGCCTTTAACGCCGGATGCGAATCGATCGAACCCGCCGACGTGTAAAAACCGGGATACGAAATGCCGTAAGTGCCGACGCGACCGTTATTGTTTTGGACGTTTTTAATGAGCCAATCGATCGTGTCGTAAGTGTCGGTCGATTCGTCGATGTCCTTCGCGGTTTTGTTGTCGATGTCGGGGCGCACGTCCTCAAATTCGCCTTCGGACATCATTCGACCGCGCACGTCCTGATACACGAAAATATAGCCTTCGCGGGCAAAAAGTTCGTTCGGACCGATCAAACCCTTAAATTTATCCGCCCCGTAAGGCGCGACCGAATACGGCGTGCGGTTTAAAAGAATCGGATATTTCTGCGATCTATCCTTCGGTTCGTAGATCGCCGTAAACAACTTCACGCCGTCGCGCATCGGGATCGAAACTTCGCGTTTCGTATAATTTTCCTTGATATATTCGGCAAGCAGTTTCGCATCGTTCCCCGTCTGCGCGAACGCGCTCGAAACACAGCAAAAAGCCATTATCGTAAAAACAAAAAAAGCACTCTTGAATTTCATATTTTTATTAATTTTCTGACCCGCAAAAAAGTATAGTTTGTAACGCAGAATTTACGGATAAGTTTCAAAATAACGGATAGTGGATAACGGATAGTGGATAACGAAAAACAATTCATTATCAGTTATCAGTTATCCACTATCACTTATCCGTTATCCACTATCCGTTATCCACTATCCGTTAAGTTGTCGGCGGTTTGTCTTTTTTCTCGGTGCGTTCGATGTGCGACGCGGATTGCCACGCGTTTAGTTTGCCGATGTCGTTTTTGTATTTGTTTCTGACCGCGCCGTTCATTGTGCGGACGGCGATCATTCCTTTGCGGACTTCCGCGCCGATCTCGGCAGTTGCTTCGACGTGGTCGTCGATCGCCGTTCCGGGTGCAGACATCGCCGCTTCAAATTCTTCGATCAGTGTTTGAAGTTCCGAAATAAAATCCGCTTCCATTTCATAACGGACAAAATCCGCCCGCAAAGGTGTTGCTTCGGTCAAAAACGCACGCGCTTTTGCAAGCAGATTTGCGTCATTTATGCCGCGAGGCATTCTGAACTTTAAATCGATCCCGTTAAATTCATAAACCATTGAACGTGCCGTTCTGGCAATATCGCTGAGCATTTCGCGCAGATTTTCGCGGGCGGTTTCCTTGCTGTTAAAACTGAAACGCACATCGCCGAAGCCTTCGACCTGTTCGCCTGACAGGGTTTGAATGGTGTCCGAAACAATTTGCAGAATCGCATATTGCGTCTGCACAATTCCGCCCGCCGCAAAATCCGCGATGTTGTCAGTAATAAACTGAATTACGCGGAGAAACATATAAAAACGAACTCTTTCTCTTTTAAGCATATTTGGTAACTCCTTTTTGTGATTTATTTTCTAACTAAGGTTTTACGCGAAAACCAATAAAAACCTGCTGTATGAACCGACTGACACGCTGTATGGAGCGACTGACAGTGCGTATGAAGCGACTGACACTCTGTATGAAGCTACCGACAGCGCGTATGAACCGACTGACAGTGCGTATGAAGTCGCCGACACGCTGTATGAAGTCGCTGACAGTGTGTATGAACCGACTGACAGTGTGTATGAACCCACTGATACTCTGCATGAAGCGGTTGACACTTTTCGCAAAGCAATTAACTTTCAAAGAATCTCGTTTGGTTCAGATTCTGCGAACATTTTAATAATCCGCCGGTTTTATCGCTGAAAGCGATTTAATTCGATAGCGTCGGGTGCAAACCCGACAACGTATTGCAAAAGTTCGCCGTCCCTGAAAGGGACAAATATTTCAGCAATTAAATCAGTCCATTTCAGGGACGATTTGTTTATTTGAATCGTTCGTCAGGTTTGCACCCGACGCTATCGAATTTGTCCGCTTCGCGGACTTGACGAAAATGTCAACGGAACCTAATCCCAAACATAACGCTCATCGTATTCGATCGAGTATTTGTCAAAAAACTTTCGCATTTCATCTTCGAATCCCTGGGCACGGTGTTTTTCCTTTTGGTTGGCAATATATTCCTTGACCATCGGCACTTGCGTTTGTCCGACGGAGAACGCCGCGAATCCGTCTTGCCAGCAAAACGAACTGAATTTATCTCCTTTCGTTTTAATCCAGCGCGAACTGTTTCGTTTAAGATCGCCGACGAGTTCGCTCAATTCGATCGTTTTGCTCAATAAGATCAATAAATGAATGTGATTCGCCGTTCCGTTCGCCGCTACGAGTTTTGAATTGTTGTTTGCCGCGATGCCGCCGATATAAGCGAATAATTCCGTTTCGATTTCGGGCAAAATAAGATTGGCGCGATTCTTCGTCGAGAAAACAACGTGAATAAAGATTTGTACTAGAGTTTGCGCCATTGATGATTTATCAGTCCCTTTCAGGGACGGGCATTTTTACCGATTCACCGTCGGGTTTGCACCCGACGCTATCAAATCAAGTCGCTTTCAGCGACACATAGATTTGTTTATCTGCAAAATTTGAAATTCGCTCATTGTTTTGCCTTTGCTGACGCACGATAGGTTCGTAAAAATTCTTCCGTTTCTTCGCGCGTTTCGCCTTGTTGGGCGATCAGGCTGATGAGTTCGGTTTCTTCTAAATGAGCAACGCCTTCGTAAAATTCTTTTTCTTCTTCGGGCGTGAAATCATTCAGCACAGCGGCGCGAATTTCCTCTAATTTTTCGGGATGACGGTATTTGATGTGGATAAACACCATTTTCATCCGTTTCGCCACCTCTTCAAGCATATCGTCGCGTTTTTCTTCGGCGCGGCGCAGGTTTTGATGCGCTTCATAACGATTGGCAAGTGCCTGTTCGCATTTCTCGATCGCCTTGTCGAGTTCGTCTATCATCTGTAAGGCTTTGGGACGTGCGGCAGCCGATAAAACGACCAGCTTTTTACGCAGTTTGTCGCGCTCGGCAATCAGTTCCGTCAAAAGTTGAAGCTTTTGATTGTAATCGTCGTCCATTGGATATTCCTTCTCTTTTTCTTCATCCGGCGGAGATTCTTTTGCTTTTTCGGCGGCGCGGTAGTTTCGCAGAAACTCTTCTGTTTGTTCGCGTGTTTCGCCTTTTTGGGCAATGATGCTGATGAGATCGCCGGATTCTAAGATTGCGGCGCGGTCGTAGAAGTTTTGTGCGTCTTCGGGTTCCATATTGTTGATGATCGCTTCAAATTCGGGAAGTTTTTCGGGAAGCCTGTATTTGATGTGGACGAACGATCCCGCCAATCCTTCCGTTAATTCGTCGAAAGCCGTGTCGCGTTCTTCGAGAGCGCGATGATAATTTTGCGTCGCTTCGTATTCTTCCGCCAGTTTTTGTTCGCGTTCTTCGATGGCTTGGTTGAATTCGCCGAGCAGACGCAATGCTTCGGGACGCGCGGCGGGCGGCAAATCTTTGATGACTTGCTTCATTTCGTCGCGCTCGGCAATCATTTCGGCTAAAAACGCGGCGGCGCGATTGTAATCTTCATCCATCGGGTATTCTTTTTTGTTCATAACGGTTCGGGATTATTTAAAGAAAATCGGTAAAAGACAAACTTCGACCTTCGGGCGGATTTTGTGACCGTCTTGGGAAAGTGAAGCGGACATAATCTGGGAAACGGGAGACCTTGTTTCATACTTCGGTCGTGAAAAATTGAATTTTAAGTTCGTTTTTATTTATAAGTTAAACCGCTTTTCAAAGTCAAGATTTTTTTACGAATGAGCCGAAAAAATTCACATCGATAACGCGCAAAATTGATCGAACCCGCATAATATTTGATTTAAATTTATATTATGCGCTAATATTGTGCGTTAAATTAATAAGTATTTATTCAACCGACTCTTTTCCA
>DAITPE010000368.1:0-6037 GCA_036833775.1 Pyrinomonadaceae bacterium
TAAGACGACCGAAAAATATATGGATTAAGGATTAACAAACGACGAAATATTTACTATAATTTCGGGCAAACAGAAATTATAAAAGGAAGAAAAAATATGTCTATCAAAAAGACAAGTTCACCACTCAGCAGCGGCGCGGAATCGCTCGACCCGCTCGGCGGAAAAGACGATTTACAGCGCGGCGGCAAGGTCGATAAAAGTTTTGAAGCCGCGCTTGCCGAAGTTTCGGGCGAACTCGAACAAGCCGGAGCAAGCGGAAAATCCGAAAGTCCCGCGCGGTCGGCATTTCAGGAAATCGCCAAAAATGCGAATCTCGATTCGCCCGAAGGCGCAATGTCCGCCGTCCGCGAATCGGCGCAGTTTTTGGTCAGCTCGCGTTTGAAAGGCGACTTGAAAGATTCGGAACAAGGAAAGAAAATCTCCGAAGATTTGAGCAATTATATTTCCAAAGACCCGTTTATGCACCGCAAAATTCTCGGAATTCTGCAAAGATTGAAATAAACGAAATCGTTATTTTATAAAGCTCAATGCCGACTTTTCGAGGTCGGCATTTTTAATTTTTTTAATTTCTGCGAAAAAAAACAGGAAACTTTTCACAAACCGAAACGATAACTTAATCACAAGGTTCAAACCGGACAAAATTTTAAGGGGAAAAATGATGCAGGTTAATTCAAGGAATCGCTCGGAAGGTGTTTCGCAAACGTCAGGCTTTGAAACGAAAGAAACTGCGACAAAAAGCAATTTACTTTCGACGCTTTTCAAAAACGACGAATTTTCCCCGACCGGCGCAATCGAAAGAAATATCGTTGACCGAAACAATATTTTGCGCACGGGTTTGAACAATAATTTTACGGCGGCGGAAGCAAATCGTTTTAATTACAACACGATCCAAGGCGTAAGAGGCAACCGACATGTCACCGCCGAATTTATTAACGGCGTTGAAAATTTAGCACAAAGAATCGGCACGCGCCCCGAATATTTAATGGCGGTGATGAGCTTTGAAACGGGCGGAACTTTTAATCCCGCGCTTCGCAACGGAATCGGCGCGACCGGATTAATTCAGTTTTTGCCTTCGACGGCACGCGGACTCGGCACGACAACCGACCAATTGGCGCAAATGTCTTCGACCGAACAGCTTCGCTACGTTGAAAAATATTTCGATCAACCGCATCTGCGCGGCAAACTCGGAAGCTTGGAAGGACTTTACACGGCAGTTTTGAGCGGCTCGGCTCGCTCGAACAGCAACGATGTGTTATTCAATCGCGGAACTCGTGCTTACGAACAGAATCCGCTCGATTGGAATCAAGATGGGCGCATAACAGCAGGGGAAGCAATTACGCCCGTCGCGGCGCGAATGTATGGCGGCATTCGCGCCGTCCAACAAAGATTGGTTGATGCGGGAGTTGTTCCTGCAAATCAACAAGCCAACTTTGCGGACGGTAAATGGGGCAGAAATACGGCGGCGGCGGTTCGCCGTTTTCAAGAGGCAAACAATTTGCCCGCGACAGGTTTGATGGACGATCGAACCGGACGCGCTCTTTTCAATTTACAAGCTCCGACCACAAATCCCACGCCGACAATTCCTACAAACAACAATTCAAATCGTTTGCAGCGCGGAAGCCGTGGGGAAGCGGTCGAGCGGCTGCAAAACGATTTGATCGATCTCGGTTTTATGACGCAGGCGCAAAAAGCGACCGGCGCGGGAATTTTCGGACCTAAAACCGAAGCCGCGCTCAAAGCTTTTCAGCGCAGTGCGAATCTTTCGCCGAGCGGTGTTTTAACGCCCGAAACGACGCGAGCGATGAACGACATCGAAGCGAATCTCGGACGCACGACAAATACGCGCAACGCGAATGTCACGAAAGGAATTCAAGATCGGCTCGTCGAATTGGGATTTATGACGCGCGCGCAGGTCAACACGGGTTACGGAACTTTCGGACCGCAGACCGAAGCCGCGATCAAGCGTTTTCAGCAAAGAAACGGCATCGAACAAACCGGACGCGTCGGAAATCTGACTTATCGAACGATGTTTTCGGAAAGTCCGAATCGTGCCGGTTCGACCAACAATTCAAATAATAACGGCGGATTTTCGACCGCGACGAACGGCAGACATTACACGGTCAATCAAGGAATTTTGATGACCGATGCATTGCGTCCGCGCCTTCAGACTTTAGCCGACAGATATTTTCAGCAGACCGGACAAAATCTGCACATTACGAGCGGTTATCGTCCGCCCGCGCGTCAGGCTTCGGCGATGTATGATCTGATTCGTGCAAACGGTACGAATTACGTCCAAAATTTATACGCGAATAAAACTGCGGTCGGCGAAGTTTTAAATGCTTACCGCAACAACAGCGGAAGCCGAACCGAAGCTGTCGCGGCAATGACACGCGCGATCGAAAATCAAGTCGGACGCGGAGTTTATATTTCGGATCATTTACGCAGCCGCGCTCTGGATTTGAGTCCCGATGCGAATTTCAGCGTTTTGCGAAACATCGTCAGAGATATGGGCGGCTCGATTTTGAACGAGGGAAATCATTTTCATATCGAACTTTAAAAGCAAAAATAGTTGTAAAAGCAGAAGTTACAGTAGTAGAATAAATCAATCGTAGAAATTTCGGGAAAGTAAATTTTTTCCATTTTTGCGGTTGATGTTTTCGTTTTTAGAATCTAATCGAAAACATTCAACGCGGCAGTTCGAGTCAGACAGTTTTGTATTTTTTTTATGTCGTCGAGTTCAGGAGAAAAAACCGAACAACCAACCGATAAGCGGCTGCAGGACGCGAAGAAAAAAGGTCAAGTAGCCAAAAGTCAGGATTTGACGGCGGCGGTTTTATTGATCGCGGCGGTCGCGGTCGTTTGGCTGATCGGCGGTTATATCGGCGGAATTTTGCAGGGAACCGTCAAAGAACAACTCGAATTTGCGGCGACATTTAAAGGGCAATTTACCGACGAAACGGCTTACACGGTTCTTTGGAAAGGAATGACGGGAATGGTTTGGGCTTTAACGCCGCTTTTCGCTGTCGTTGTCTTTTTCGCGTTTCTTGCCAATTATTTACAGGTCGGTTCGATCTTTTCGTTTGAATCGATTTCACCGAATTTCGGCAAGCTGAATCCGGCGGAAGGTTTCAAACAAAAATTCTTGAAAGCGCGTCCGTATGTCGAACTCGGCAAAACGATTTTCAAAATGACGATCACGGCGGTCATCGCGTTTTACGTTTTGTGGAATGCGCGTGAAGACGTAATTCGTTTGATCTCGAAACCGCCCGATGTCGTCGCGTTTTACACTTTCGGTTTGATTATCGAGATTGGACTAAAAATTGGTTTGGTCTTTCTCGTTTTAGGCGGTGCGGATTTCTTTCTGCAAAAATTTCTGCATCGGCAGGATTTGAAAATGACCAAACACGAGGTCAAGGAAGAATATAAGGAAACCGAAGGAAATCCGTTGATAAAATCGCAAAGGCGAATGCTGCACCGCGAAATTTTGTCGCAAAGTATGGCGGCGGCGGTTCGCAACGCAGACGTTGTGATGGCAAATCCAACGCACGTTGCAGTTGCCGTAAAATACGAACGCGGCAAGGCAAATGCGCCGATCATCACGGCGAAAGGCGCAGATTTGATGGCGGCAAATATTCGTGAAATCGCTGTACAATCGGGCGTTCCGATTAAACGCGACATTCCGCTGGCGCGTGCGCTTTATGAACTTGAAGTCGATCAGGAAATTCCCGAAGAGCTTTACGAAGCCGTCGCCGTCGTTCTCCAATGGGTTTACGAAATGGAGGAAGAAAAAGTAATTATTAAACCGTAAATTTGAGATTTCAGGTAAAAAATCTCAAATCCGAAATCAAATTATGGCTGATATAAAAAACGTCAATCGCAGCGGCGGAAACGAAATAAATAATCTGACGAACAATCAGATCAACGATAAAGACGCGCCGCGCGTCGCGCAATCGAGCGTAAAATCGAACCAGACAAACTTCCCTGTCGGACAGCCGCAGGAAACGCGTCAGCCGAAAGATTCGACCGTAAATCAGAAAATTCTGCCCGATGCCGCGACCGGACGCGATATAACGCAGCTCGAAGCCGGAAAACAATTGAGCGCACTCGGTGGAGTTTCGGCAACCGACCGTCTGCTCGGTTTGGATTTGCGCCCGACGATGACCGGAGTTTTAGCCGCGCCGCCGGGAAACAGCGAATTTCTGCGTCATCTTTCGCCGCAGGCAAGACGCACGATTATGCGGAAAATGCTGAGCAAACAGCGCGAAAGAATGCGTCGTTTGGCGCGTTATTTACGCGATCGGCGTGATGAAACCGACGAACAAAACGAACACGAACGCGAAAGTTTTCTGGAAGTTATTACCGAACCGGTCGAACTCGACCGCGCACAATTGACCCGCGCGACAGGCGAACTCGACAAAGCGGCGCGAATGCTCGATATTTTGGACGAAATGCTGGCGATGCAGGATTATACGATCAGCCAAATCGGAACTTTTTCGCAAGGTTAGAGTGTAAAATTTAGAAGTATTAAAAATGAAGCCTTCGAACAAATTAGTAGAAATCGACGAACCGATGAATTCCGCCGGAGAAATTCCGCTCGACCCGTTTGCCGTGGATTTTTTCGGCGTGAAAAAACCCGTTCAAGCGGAAGAAATCGCAATCGTTGAAACGGATTCGATCACTGTCGAGCAGCCCGAACTTTCAAAACGCTCGGATTGGTTCAAAACGCTTCCGAGATTTTCGAATCGTGAAGCGGAATTTTCGACGCTTTTGCAGAATCTGCCCGAAGATTTTACCGACGAAGCCGCAAAGATTATCGGCGATTCGATCGCGCGTTACACTTTTCGGCAAACGGAAAACGTTAAATGTTCGGTCATTTCGGTTGATGAAGTTAATTTGAACAACGCGATCGAACAAACGGCAAAATCGCCGCAGGTTTTTATCGATCTGGCGTGTCAACCCGAAAACACTTCAGCCGTAATTGCTCTGAATACTAGTTTTGTGTCAACGATAATCGATTTGATCTTGGGCGGACAAGGCGCAGATTCGGCGAACTCGCGAAGCCTTTCGCCGATCGAATTTACGATCGTTGAATTTTTGTCGCTGAATATTTTGAGCGAAATAAACGCTTGGCTCGGACAAAGTGTTTTGTGTCTGCAAAGTGTTGAAACCGAACAGAACCAGCCATTTTCGGCGCACGAACGCGGCGCGGAAATCGTGATCGATCTCGAATTGGACAATTTCAGCGGAATCATCAGTGTTTTTGCGCCGAAAAATTTTCTGAACAGTTTGGACAGATTGCAAAACGCTTTGCTGAAAAAGAAAATTATCAGCCGAAAATTGAGCGATTACGAACGAATTGCGCGAAAGCTCGATCTGCGTCTGCAAATCGGTTCGACCGCGCTCGACGCGGATAGTCTTTTGTTTTTAGAGCCGCACGATATTATTCTGGTCGAACAGCCTTTGATAAACTGGCACAGCGGAAATTTCGGCGACAATCTGCAAATCTGCGTCGGAAGCGGCAATAATTTCCGTTTGAGCGGAATGCTTCAAACTGCCGTCGAAAAAGGTTTTAACGACGAACTGATCTTCAAGATCGGCGACATTATCAGCGAAGAATCGCGGCGCAAATTTACGCCTGCAAAATTTAAAATGGACGAAACAACAAACGAACTGACAGCACCCGAAACGCAGGAAAAAGTTTCCGAAGAAAACGCGCAAACGGAAGAAATTTCCGCTTCGCTCGAAAATATACAGGTCGCGCTGCGCGTCGAAATTGCGGGAAACAAATTGAGTTTGCGTGAGCTGCAATCGCTTCGCGCCGGACAGATCATCGCGCTCGGCTGCCGTCCGACCGATCCCGTGCGGCTCGTGACGGACAACAACGACGAACCCGTTGCAACCGGCGAATTGATCGAGATCGAAGGGCAATTAGGCGTTCGGCTGACGAAAGTTTTTGTTTAAAGCGGAACGCCTGCGCCCTCGCAGGCATTGAGCGCAAGAGCGCGAAAAACGGATAAGCAATTCGAGTTCTGAAAAT
>DAITPE010000369.1:0-6028 GCA_036833775.1 Pyrinomonadaceae bacterium
CTTTTAGCCACAGATTAGCATAGATAAACACAAGATTTTCTTTGATATTTATAAAAAAATCATTGGTTTTCTATCCGAGTTAATCTGTGTTCATCTGCGGCTGATTTTTCATTTGCTCGAACTTTAAATCCAAAGATTTTAAGATTTTACGCGAACCCGCAGAACTTCTGCAACGCTCCACGCCTGCGCGAAACATCCACGCGCATTATGCGGCGCGTCTGCATCGAAGATTTCGGAAATTTGCCCGATTCCGGCTTCCCGTAAATGTGATTCAAAACCTTTCAAAATTTCTTCGACCTTTGCTTCGTTTTCGGGAAAAACTTTACGGTAAGCATCGACAAAACCGCCAATCAGCCACGCCCAAACCGTGCCTTGGTGATAACACGAATCGCGCTGAAACGGCGAACCGATATAGATCGGACAATATTGTTCATTTTCCGCCGAAAGCGAACGCAGACCGACCGGCGTTAAAAGTTTGTTTTCAACGGTTTCGACGACTTTTCGCACTTTTTCTTCGTCGGTCAAAATCGCGTTTTTCAAACTGACCGCAAAAATTTGATTCGGACGAATTGCGCCGTCTTTTTCGCCGTTGTCAACGACATCGAAAAGACAATTTTCCGCTTCGTTCCAGAAAAGCGCGTTGAAGCTGTGTTTCGCCATTTCCGCCGTCGCTTCATAATTTTTACGGTTTTCTTCGTCTTCAAATTGTTCGGCAAAATCCTGCATAATTTTCAAAGCGTTAAACCAAAGTGCTTGAATTTCAACGGGTTTGCCCATTCGCGGCGTAAAAGAAATGTCGCCGATCTTCGCGTCCATCCACGTCAACTGCCAGGGTTTTTCGCCCGCGCAGAGAAGTCCGTCCGTGTCAACGTGAATGTTGAAACGCGTGCCGCGCAGATGCCATTCGACGACGTTGACGAGCTTTTCGTAAAGCGATTCGCGGACAAAATCGTAATCTCCGGTTTTTTCGACGTAAGCGCGAATCGCTTCAAAATACCAAAGCGTCGCGTCAACCGTATTATATTCGGGAATTTCGCCTGCGTCGGGAAAACGATTCGGAATCATTCCTTCGGAAATATGCAGCGAAAATTCGAGTAAAATCTGTTTTGCGATCTCGGCGCGATTTGTCGCCAAAGTCAGCCCGGGAAGCGCGATCATCGTGTCGCGTCCCCAATCGGAAAACCAAGGATAACCCGCAATAATCGTTTTTCCCGCGCCGCGTGAAACGATAAATTGGTCGGCGGCAAGAACGAGATTTTTAGAAAAATCGTCGTTCGCTTCGGCAATTTTTATTAAATTCTCGCGCCGTTCGATCTCCGCTTTTTCAAATTTTTCTGCGTCGTTAAAGTCGCGTTTTTCGGTCGAAAGAATAACGACGGCGTTTTCCGTTAGATCGAAATTCAGTGCGAAAGGCTGAAATAAATCTTCACGAAAATCGAAGCCGCGTTCTTTTTCGATCGCGTATTCAAAATTGCGATACCAAAAGCCTGTTTTTATTATTTCTTCGGCGTTGTGATTAAAAAATATCGCGGGCATCGAAGCATAAGGTTTGACCGAAATCGTGTTTTCCGAAGTTTCAAAATTCGCATCGAGATTCACGTCTTCGTGCTGTAAATGATGGTAATCGCAGAAAGAAAGTAAAGGTCTGAGTTCTAGAAAAATTGGTTTTTGGTTTTTGGTCTTTGGTCTTTGGTCTTTTTCTGACCACTGACCACTGACCACTGACCACTGACAAACTGTTGAATTTTCGCCGTAGATCATAAAAATCTTCTTTTCTATCTCGATTCCTTCGACTTCGTAAAGCCAAACGGGAAAAGGATCAAGGCGAAATTCTTTCAGATATTTAAAGCCTTCGGGATAAATTTTGTTCGGATATTGATTCGATAATAATTCGTATCTTTTGCCGTCGATTATCAGCGTTTCTTCAAATTTTGAAACGGTCGTAATTCTGCCTAAAGGCGGATTTGTCGCGGGCGTTAAAAGCGCGTTGTAACGGCGAATATTCGCGCCCGAAATCGTCGAGCAGGCAAAACCGCCGATGCCGTTTGTTTCCAACCATTCACGCGAACCGGATTGTGCAAAATCCTGACAAATTTCCGAATTAAAAATTAACATTTCACTTCTAAATCCTTGAAAAAAATAAATCTATTCCAAAACTCTAACGCAGTAAATTTATTGCCGCAAGAAGATAAAGTCAGAACCACCTGCGGTAGCGGGTGGGTGAAAAGATTTGGGAATGCGGTTTTCGGATTTTGTATTGAATGTAATAAGCAAACGGTGAATTTCAAAATTTTAATCGTCTATTGGCAAACGTATTGCCCGCCCGCTAACGCAGGCGGTTCTGACCTGTTTTGCAAAAACTTCACTAAAACTTAACTTTTTAGTTGATTTGATTTTCGCTTTTGTTATAGCCTTATAGGAAACTGAATGATGATTCATTCACAGATCGCAAATCTTGGTGAATAAAGAAAAAAGTTAAGCAGCAAATATGTCTCGGTCTTTACAAATTGACAAACAAACGCGCGCGGCGGTGACCGATAAACGCGAAGCGATTCTCCGCGCCGCCACGAAGGTTTTTGCAAATCGCGGTTATTTTAATTCCAAAGTCGCCGATATTGCAAAAGAAGCCGGAATCGCCGACGGCACGGTTTATCTGTATTTCAAGAGCAAGGAAGAAATTCTGCATTCGATCTTTAACCGCGCGATGG
Organism: Pyrinomonadaceae bacterium; assembly: GCA_036833775.1. GTDB lineage: Bacteria > Acidobacteriota > Blastocatellia > Pyrinomonadales > Pyrinomonadaceae > JAJQRF01. The sequence continues at coordinate 2,709 of DAITPE010000369.1, forward strand.
ACGAATTTATCACGGAAGGCAAAGAAGAACTTGCCAAGCTTGAAAAGGTCGAAGACCGTTTGCGAAAGATCGCCGAGCTTCATCTCGAAAAACTCGGTGCAGACCGCGAAAAAGCCATCGTTTTTCAAGTCGAACTGCGCGGTTCGACCAAATTTATGGAAGAATTTTCGGCGACCGGATTTGCTTCGTATCTCGATATTATCCGCAAAACGATCGAAGAAGGACAAAATCAAGGCGTTTTTCGCAAAGATATGCATCCGATCACTTGCGCGAAAATTCTTTACGGCGCACTCGATGAAATGGTTACGAATTGGATTTTATCGAAAAATTCGTATCCGCTCGCGCCGATGGCAGACGAAGTTTTGAAGATATTTTTCGGCGGAATTTACGAAAAATAAAGAACGTGTTTTGAGTTAGAAAAAGATGCAGATTCAACCCCAAAATTCGACTCGCCGCAACGCGCCGCGAATTCCTTTGCTCGAAGACGAACCGCGCACTTTGCCCGAACTTTTTTTGAAATCGGCGAAAAAACATAACCGCAAAGACGCTTTAAGCTTTAAGCGAAACGGTAAATGGCAGGTGATTTCGTCTGCCGAAATGCTCGAGCGGATCGAAAATATCGCGCTCGGACTTTATTCGCTCGGACTTCGCAAAGACGACCGCGCCGCGATTTTGGCGGCAAATTCGCCCGAATGGACTTTTGCGGATGCAGGCTGTCAATTTGTCGGGATCATCGACGTTCCGATCTACACGACGCTTGCGCCCAATTCGATCTGCTACGTTTTGAAAGATTCGGGCGCGAAAGTTTTTTTTATTGAAAACAAAGAGTTTTACGATTACGTCAAGGAAATTTTGCCCGAATGCGAAACGGTCGAAAAACTCATCTTTTTCGATAAAACGAATGTCGAAGCGGAAAATGCAATTTCGCTCGAAGAAGTAGAAAAAGCGGGCGCGAAATTAAAAGAAGAAAATCCGCATCTGCTCGAAAATCTGGTCGGCGCGATTCAGCCCGACGATGTGGCGACTTTGATCTACACTTCAGGCACGACGGGCGAGCCGAAAGGCGTGATGCTTTCGCATACGAACATCGTTTCAAACACGATTGATACGAGCGAAAAATACGAATTTTCAAAAAATGACAAAGCACTTTCCGTTTTGCCGCTTTCGCATATTTTCGAGCGTTCGGCGATGTATCTTTACATTTTGAACGGGATGGAAGTTTTCTACGCCGAATCGATCGACAAAGTGCCGGACAATTTGCAGGAAGTTCGCCCGACGATCTTTGTCGGCGTTCCGCGCATTTTCGAAAAAGTTTACGCGAAAGCGAAACTCAAAGCGGCGCAGTCGAGCGAATTAAAGGAAAAAATATTCGATTGGGCGATCGAAACGGGCAAAGCGGTCGCGCTCAAAAAAGAGCAGAATCAAGATGTTCCGTTCTTTTTGGGACTTAAACATTTGCTTGCCGACAAGATAGTTTTTTCAAAATTGCGCGAATTTTTCGGCGGAAATTTGCGCGCTTGCATCACGGGCGGCGCGGCTTTGTCGAACGAAATCTGGCTGATTTTCACGGGCGCGGGAATTTCGATTATGCAGGGTTACGGCTTGACCGAAACTTCGCCCGTTATCACGTCAAACAATCCGATCGAAGCTAAGCTCGGAACGGTCGGAAAGCCGATTCGCAGCGTCAAGATACGTATTGCCGAAGACGGCGAGATCGAAGTTTTAAGCCCGGGAATGCTGCTCGGTTATTTCAATAAACCCGACGCGACGCGCGATGCTTTTACGGCTGACGGCTGGTTTAAAACGGGCGACATCGGCAAGATCGACGACGAAGGATTTTTGGAGATCACCGACCGCAAAAAGGAACTTTTCAAGACTTCGGGCGGCAAATATATCGCGCCCGCGCACATTGAACAAATGATCAAAGGTTCGCGTTTCGTCAATCAAGTCGTGCTGGTCGGCAACGAACGAAAGTTTCCCGCTGCGCTGATTATTCCTAATTTCGAACAGCTCGAATCTTATGCGCGTCACAAACATTTTCCGCTCGAAACGCCTGCCGAATTTTGCAAAGACCCGCGCATCATCGATCTTTTTGAAAGGCAGATAGAAAAATTGACGAAAGACCTTTCAAACTATGAAAAAGTGAAAAAATTCGCGCTTCTCGAAAACGAATTAACCGTCGAAGGCGGCGAACTCACACCGACCTTAAAAGTAAAACGGCGCGTTGTGGACGAAAAATACAAAGACGTGATCGAAAAAATCTACGCCGACAGCGAAAAGTAAAAAAGAAGCCGTTGAAATTTCAACGGCTTCTTTTTTCAAATTGAATTTTCTTTTACAAAATCACCGTTGGCAAAATGGTTGCGGCATTTTTCGCGCCGCCGGTCACGATGTCGAGAATCGTATCGGTCACGCTTTTTTTCGTTTTGTTGACGATCACGATGTCATCCGGTTCGAGCATAATATCTTTTTGTTCGCCTTTTCTGATGAGATCGTAATTGACGGAAATAATATCGCGTTTATCGCGTGATTGCGGATTGACGCGCTGGATAACGATGTCTTTTTTCTTCGCATCACGATTTACGCCGCCGGCTTGCGCGATGGCTTCGGAAAGCGAAAGACCATTTTCTCTGATAAGAATTTCTTTGATTGCATTGACTTCGCCGATCACGTAAACGGGCGGAGCTTTTTGAACGACGATAATGTCGCCGGGCAATATTTCGGGATTTGCCTCTTCGCGTCCTTGTTTGACGCTCGTGATGCTATACATTCTCGAAGGAACATCGGTTGCGTCCGTCGAACTCGAAAGCCATTTTTCTTCCGTTCCGTCGGAGCAGATCGGCGGCTGTGTGCGAAAAACTTGGATCATTCCGCCCGCGTCTTTCGTCACGCCGCCTGCCGAAGAAAGAAGTTCGAGAAGTCTGGCTTTACGCGTTAAAACGACTTGCTGTTGTGTGCGGACTTCACCGTAGATCGTTGCGGGCGGACGGCTTTTGCGTTCCGTCACACGCAAACTGAGCTGCGGGTTTCGCAGATATTTGGCGATAACTTTCGATACTTCGGCGCGAAGTTCTTTTTCCGTTTTGCATTTTGCCATCACAGGCGTATCGGAAAAAGGAACTTCGATATTTCCGTCTTCGTCAACTGTCGCGGCTTCGATGTCGAAATCTTTTTCACCTAAAACTTTGACCGAAATGACATCGCCCGGACCGATCAGATAACCGCGCTGCTGTTCGGGCGTGACGAGAACTTCCTGACCGAAAACGAAACCGTTCAAACAGAAAGCGAGCGTAAGAATATATAAAACCTTTAATTTCATT
>DAITPE010000370.1:0-5996 GCA_036833775.1 Pyrinomonadaceae bacterium
AAAATAAAACTATGAAAGATATTACCGACCGAAAAGACATCGATGATTTGGTTGAAGCATTTTATATCAAATCTTTGAATGATCGAAAAATCGGTTATATATTTACCGAAGTCGTCGAGTTGGATTTGGAAAAGCATTTGCCGATAATTGCGGATTTTTGGGAAATGATCATTTTCAGAACCGTAAATTTTCACGAAAAATACGGCAGAAGCCCGATTATGAAACACATTTTGCTGAATGAAAAGGAAAATCTCAAAATCGAACATTTTCGGCGTTGGCTGAATTTATTTTATGAAACGGTTGACGAAAAATTTTCAGGAGAAAATGCCGAACTTGCAAAGGCACGCGCACTTTCCATCGGTGAAATGATGTCGGCAAAGTTTAACCCAGAAAAGAACGAAGTTTTTCAGGTTGTTCAAGGATAATTTTGCCGTGAATAATTTTGACGAGTTCTTTTTCAGCCAGTTTTTTTACGGCGCGAATCGTCGTTTCGGTCGTCAGACCAGCCATTTCCGCAATGTCTTGACGGCGCATCGAAATTTTTACGTTTGAAGTTTTTTCTTCTTTTTTTGCTAATCTTAAAAGCACATTTCCGACGCGGTGTTCGGGCGAAGCGGTGACGAGATTTTGAATCGTCGCCGTTTTTTCGCGCAGCATTTCGCTCATCCATTCGATCACGGCAAACGAAAATTCGCTCGATTCGCGCAAGAGATTTAAGAAATCCTTTCGATAAATTATCAAAAGTTTCGTTTCTTCCATTGCAATTGCCGTCGAAGGAAAATTGCGACCGTCAAACGCAGGCGGAACGGCAAACATTTCGCCTGCTCGAAAAACACCGATAATCACTTCTTTACCGATCTCGGGAAAGCGAACCATTTTGATTTGTCCGCTCAAAACTATCGGTAAATACTCGGCTTTGTCGCCTTCGGCAAAAATTTCCTCACCTTCGAAAAATGATTTTGTTTTGCCGAATTTGTGCAGTTTTGCAAGCAATTCTTCATTTGCGAATTCAAGCAGCGGTTTCATCTTCAGTCTCCTTTTCGGGAATCGGTTCGAGGTGATGACGATTTTCCAAAATCGAGTTTATCGACGCACCGATTAAAATGACCAGTGAAGTTAAATAAAGCCAAAGCATCAAAATAATTACTGCGCCGAGTGAACCGTAAGTTTTGTCGTAATTGTTGAAAAAATGAAGGTAAAGACGAAATCCGCTTGTTAAGATCAGCCACAAAACCAGTGCAGTCGCCGAACCGTATGAAATCCATTTATGCTTGTATTCTTCGACGTTCGGCAAAAAATTATAGAGCAAACCGAACGTCAATAATAAAACGATCAAAAAAGAAATCCATTGTATAACGACCAAAATACTGTAAGGCGGAACGGGCAAATAAATCGCTTCGAGCAGAACGGAAAGCATTTTCCAACCGTAAAACACGATTGCTAAACCTAAACTTATCAACAAGATAAGAACTAAAGTAAGCACCAGCGACTGAAATTTCGTATTCCACCAAGAACGCGTTTCTTTGAGTTCGTAAACTTTATTCAACGCAACGCGCAAACTGTCCATTCCGGCGGAAGCCGACCAAAGAGCGATTAAAAAACCGATCGTCAATTTACTGCTCGAACTGTTTTCGCTGACTTCCAGAATCGTTTTCTGCACGAGTTGATAAGCCGAAAAAGGCATTATTTGCCGCAAATAGGAAAATAATTCGATCCGCAAATCATCGGCTTTTCCCAAGATCAAACCGAAAAGATTTACTAAAAAAAGTAAAAGCGGAAAAAGCGAAAACGAGAGATAAAACGCAACTTGAGCCGTATAACTGAAAACATCGTCTTCAAAAATTTTGTCGTAAAGTTTATACAAAATTCGCTTAACGATGACATAATATTCGCCGAATGATAAAGCCATAAAAATTACCCGCTTGCTCTTTTAAGTTCAGTTATATTTTTACTTATCGAAGGTGCTTTTGCCAAGTTTTTTAATTCGTAAATCAACATTAAAGCTTCGACGGGCGAAAGAGAATCGGTATCTGTTTCAAAAAGTTTCCGTTCCAAAATGCTTTGCGGCGATTTATTGCCCGCAAAACTTTGAACATTTTCGGATTCGTATTCATTCAAAAGCTGTTCGGCGCGGCGCACGACAGGTTTCGGCAAACCTGCGAGTTTAGCGGCATAAACGCCGTAACTCTTTAGCGCAGTTCCTTTTACCATTCGATATTTGAATGTTAATTCGCCTTCGTTTTCATCGATCAAAAAATGGTAGTTTTCAAGATTCGGCAAAATTTCGCGTAACTCGGCAAGCTCGTGATAATGCGTCGCAAAAAGCGTGCGTGTTTTCAATTTCGGATGATTATGGACAAATTCCAAAACCGAACGCGCAACTGCAAGTCCGTCATAGGTCGAAGTTCCGCGACCGAGTTCGTCTAATAAAATCAAACTGTTCGGCGTGGCGTGATGTAGAATTTCCGCCGTTTCGATCATTTCGGTCATAAACGTCGATTCACCCGAACCGATTCGGTCGTAGAGTCCGATGCGCGTAAAAATTCGGTCGCAAATTCCGATGACTGCTTCGTCTGCCGGAACAAACGAACCAATCTGCGCGAGCAAAACTATCAAAGCAGTTTGGCGCAAAAAAGTTGATTTTCCCGACGCGTTTGGACCTGTGATAAGTGCGATTTGCGGTGCGCCGTTTCCGCCCAAAGCCGAGTCGTTTCCTATAAACTTCGTTTCATTTTCCGTCAAAATCTTTTCAACGACGGGATGACGACCGTTTTTGATTCGTAAAAGGGAAGTTTCATTTACGATTGGTCGATGATAATTGAGTTCGTCCGCAGTTTCCGCCAAAGCACAAATCGTGTCCAGATATGCAACGGTTTGCGCCGCAAGCAAAATCTCGTTTCGGTTTTTCCCGACTTCAAAACAAATTTGCCGAAACAGATTATTTTCAAGTTCGGCGATGCGTTCTTGCGCGTGAATTACTAAAGATTCGTGTTCTTTAAGCTCTAAAGTTACGAATCTTTCCGCCGGAATCAGCGTTTGTTTGCGCGAATAATCCGACGGAACAAGATGCAGATTCGATTTCGTAATTTCGATAAAATAACCGAAAACTTTATTAAAACCGACACGCAAAGATTTGATTCCGGTTCGTTCGCGTTCGCGTTTTTCAAGTTCGGCAAGAAAGTTTTTTCCGTCAGAAAGACTTTCGCGCAGTTTGTCTAATTCTTCCGAAAATCCTTTTTTGATAATTCCGGTTTGTTCCGTGCTGCGCGTCGGAAGTTCGTCGTTAATTGCTGATTCAATTAACCTTGCGGTTTTTGAGCAATCGGGAAGATGCGCGAGAAGCTGACCGAAACGAATCGCATCTTTTTGCAAAATCGCTTTCAATTTAGGAATCAATTCGAGACTTTTTCCGAAAGCGCGAAGCTCGTAAGCCGAAATGAAATTTGCTTTAGCGCGTGAAGAAAGACGTTCCAAATCTTTCATATTCGCAAGAATTTCTTGAAAATTTGAACGCAGATCGGAATTTTCTTTGAACCAAGAAATATGTTCTTGACGGCGAAAAATCTCGGAAACATCCAAAAGCGGCTGACGCAGCCAACGCCGCAAAAGCCGTCCGCCCATTGGCGTTTTCGTGCGGTCAATAACAGATAAAAGACTCGACCCGGAACTGCTTTGAATTATTTCTAAACTCCGCAACGTGTTTCCGTCGAGCATCATAAACTCGTTGAAATCATAAGAAGTCAAACGAGTTAGCTGATCGGCTGTGCCGAATTGCGTGTCTTTCAAATACGAAATTATCGCTCCGGCAGCGGAAACGGCGAGCGGTAAATTTTCCAATCCGAAAGGTTTTAAGGTCGTTGTGTGAAAATGTTTCTGGAGAGTTTTTCTCGCATTTTCAAAAACAAAAGTTTCAGAATTTAATCTCGTGACAAAATGCGGCAAATCGCGGTTGCTTGAATAATCTTGTGCTTGGGCGATCAAAATTTCGGCAGGCGAAAGTCTTTGAATCTCGCTCAAAGCGTCTTTGTTTTCGATTTCAGTGGCGGCAAAATCGCCCGTTGTGATGTCAGCATAAGCAATTCCGGCGCGGTTTCCGTCACTGATAAAAGCGCATAGATAATTGTTGGATTTGCTGTCTAAAAGTTCGGGTTCGATGATCGTTCCGGCAGTGACGATGCGGACGACATCGCGTTGTATCAGTTTTTTTCCGTGTTCGCCTTTGATCGGAACGGAAGAAGTTTGTTCATAAATCGCAACGCGATGACCGCGTGAAATCAGCGTTGCGAGATGACGTTCGAGCGAAAAATGCGGAACTCCGGCAAGCGGAACACGCATTCCTTTCCCCATCGGTTTTGAGGTTAAAACAATATCCAATTCACGCGCAAGCAATTTTGCGTCGTCGTCGAAAGCCTCATAAAAATCACCAAGACGGAAAAGCAAAATCGCGTCTTGGTGTTTGGCTTTTATTTCCAGATATTGCCGCCTGATCGGCGTTTCGTCTTTCATAAATTGGTCGGTTTCAACTTTTATTTTACAGGTTTTTCCCTCAAAAAGTGAACCGTCAATTAACCTCGCGCTCGTTCGAGCAAAGTCATCGTCAAAACTCCGAGCAAAAGCCGTGTTTCGTCATCATTCGAAAGCTGTGCTTGTTTTTCCAATTGAAATTTTCCTTCAAAAAATGCGGGTTGTTTGGCGAGCCGCGCAACGGGCGAACCATCGGGACGTGAAACGATATAAGCCGGATTGAAAATATAGCCCGTAAACATTCCCAAAATCGGAACTTCGCCCGCAAATGCGTCAACTACTTTCACCCAACCGTTTTCTTCGTTGATATTTAACGCAAGATTTCCGCTCTGATCCGTAATTTGGTAATTTGCTTTCCAGAGCGAACGCATTCCTTGTCGTTTGATCGAGCCGAGATGATTTCCTTGGCTGTCGGTAAAATTGTAATTCGCCGAAAAATCGATTACACGATCGGCTTTAATATTATATAAATGCTGGGTTTGCGCTTCATCAGCAAAAACATTTATGTCTTCTTTCAGCTTCAAAAGTTTTTGTTTCACATATCCGAGCAAAATTCCGTTTGCATCGCGGATATAAATTTGGCTTGCCAGCGCAAGCAGTTTGAAACTTAAATTCAGGGGATAATTCATTTGGTTCTCCGTAAATCGAAAAATTTGGTAAAACTCGTTTATTTTACAACATTTGCAGGGAAAATTTTAAGAAAAAAGAAATTTCGGCAAAAATTCACCGATCGCTTTCAGGTTTTCGTGAATCTTGCGAAGCTCGACAAAACTCAAGATCGTAATTACGTTTTCCAATTCACGAAATTCCTGCGACAAAGATTTCTGTGCGCGTTTCGTGTCGCGTTCCGTGGCAAGAATCAAAAAAGGTTTTGAACGCTGGGCATCGAAAGCGCGTTTGAGTTTTGCAAAAGCCGAATCCAGATTTCCTTTGCTCTGAACTTCAAAAACGTGCGAAATACGCGGGCTTTTCGCATTTTCGCGCCAAATTGCATCGTAATATTCAAATTCAAGCGCGGAAAAATAGCCCAAAATCTCGCCGATTTCAAAAATCATCCGCTGAATTTCCGTATGTGAAAGCGCATTTACCTCAGTTTTATTGATGATTATTCCGCTTGATTCGGCGTTGGCGGTTTCGATTCCTTTTTTTGTCAGCGACCAAATGCCGCGTTCGCGCGTAATCAGATTTTGTTCGTCCAGCGCTTTTCCTGCTTTTTGAACCGCATTTTTCCAACGATTTTCCTTACCGTTTTTAATATTAGAAATCTCCGCGTCTGATAACGTAGGAAAGTAAGAAATTAGACGATTATAAAGGAAACGAACATCGTCTTTGCCGCCGATCGCAGAAAGTTCGTGCAAGATCGGAGTTTCGATTGATGTAAAAACGGGAATCGGCATTTGCTGAAATAATTTAAGTTAAGTCGGTTAAATCGTTTGAAATTACTTGCGATTGTAGTTTATTTACGCAGTAAA
>DAITPE010000371.1:0-5991 GCA_036833775.1 Pyrinomonadaceae bacterium
GGCGGTCGTCAATTTTTTCGTCGTTTCGATTATGGGAATTGTCATCGGCGTGGCGATCGGTTTGGTTTTTTACGCGATTCATAAATATCTGCCGACAACGTCGAGCCTCGACACGATCTTAACGCTCATCACGCCGTATATTATGTATCTTTCCGCCGAACATTTTCATTTTTCGGGCGTTTTGGCGGTCGTCAGCGGCGGACTGTTTCTTTCGTTCCGATCGCATAAGATTTTCGATTTTCGCACGAGAATTCAGACGAACGGCGTTTGGAGCGCGTGGGTTTTTCTGCTGAACGGTCTGGTTTTCGTTTTGATAGGTTTACAGCTTCCGTTCATCATCGACGGACTCGGCGAATATTCGTTTTTCGAAGCACTTTATTACTCGCTCGTCATCACTTTTCTGGCGATCATCATCAGAATTTTGTGGGTTTATCCGAACACGTATATTCCGCGTCTTTTGAGCAAAAAGATTCGTGAACGCGAACCTTTTCCGTCGCCGCGAATGGTTTTTCTCGTCGGTTGGGCAGGAATGCGCGGCGTGGTTTCGCTTGCTTCGGCGTTGGCGGTTCCATTGATGCTGACCGACGGCGTAACGCCTTTTCCCGAGCGAAATTTGATTCTTTTTATCACTTTCGTCGTGATCTTGATCACGCTCGTTTTTCAAGGTTTGACGATGCCTTATTTGATCAAATGGCTGAAAATCGATGACGATGCAAGCATTCCCGAAGGTCGTCAACTTGCCGAAATCCGCTGCCGAATGGCGAGCAAATCAATCGAATATTTGGAAGAAAATTACGCCGAAGACCTCGAATCGAACGCGAAATTAAAGCGTTTTTACGCACAGTTGAAACACACGATCGAACGCGAACGGCAGATCAAAACCGAAGACACGGATGCCGAAGAACGAAACGCGGCGCGGCATCGTTTCAATGAAATCTTTCTCGAACTCGTCGCAAACCGCCGCCGCGAACTCGTGAATCTGCGCCGTGAAAAAACATTCGACGACGAGATTTTGCGCGAATACGAACATTTATTGGATTTGGAAGAAGCGCGTATGCAGTCTTAAAACTAAATTCGTTTTTTTGCGTATATTTGAATCATTTCCGAATTTGCCGGAACAATTTTGTCCTAAAAAACTATGTCAAAACTTAAAAGTTCAACTTTTTCCCTAATCGTCTTTTTTCTTTTAGTTCAACTATTTGCGGTTTCTCTTTTCGCACAGGAAGAACCGATCACACGCGCCGAAACTCTGCGCGGATCGAACACGCCCGAACGTGAATGGTGGGATTTACAGCATTACGATCTTTCCGTACAGTTTTTCCCCGATACCAAAACAATTAAAGGTTCAAATGTGATTTCATTCAAAACCTTGAAAGCGGGAAATAAAATGCAGATTGATCTGCAAACTCCGCTTAATATGACGAAGATCACGCATGGCGGCGCGGATTTGAAATTCGAGCGCGAAGGCAATGTTTACTGGGTTTTTCTCGATAAAGAATTGGCGAAAGGCGTTGAAGACAGCATTTCAGTTTATTGGGAAGGCAGACCGACCGAAAGTAAAAATCCGCCTTGGTCGGGTGGAATTACGTGGGGACGCGACGATCTCGGCGAACATTTTATTACGACGACTTGCCAGGGAATCGGCGCGAGCATCTGGTGGGCAAACAAAGATTACGGCGCGGACGAACCCGACAAAGGAATGAATATCAATATCACCGTTCCCGAAAATCTGTCGGCGGTTTCAAACGGTCGTTTGAAAAATGTTGACGAAAACAAAGCCGAAAAAACAAGAACTTTTCATTGGCAAGTTTTAAATCCGATCAATAACTACGGCGTAAATGCAAACATCGGAAATTATGTTCATTGGGAAGAAAAATACGCTGGTTTGGGCGGAAATCTCGATATTCAATATTGGACTTTGCCGCATCAAAAAGAATCGGCGATGAAAACTTTTCAAGAAGTTCCGCGAATGCTGAAGGCTTTTGAACATTGGTTCGGCAAATATCCTTGGTATGAAGACGGCTACAAATTGGTCACGGTTTCGTATCCGGGAATGGAACATCAATCTTCGGTAACTTATGGAAATTGGTTTCGCAACGGCTATCGCGGGCGCGACGTGAGCTTTACCGGAATCGGCTACAAATTCGATTTCATCATCGTTCACGAATCCGGTCACGAATGGTTCGGCAACAATATTTCGATGAAAGATGCCGCCGATATGTGGATTCACGAAGGTTTTACGAATTATTCGGAAAACCTTTTTGTCGAATATTATTTCGGCAAACAAGAAGGCTCTGATTATGTGATCGGTAGCCGCAAAAATATTCAAAACAAAGCAAACATCATCGGCACATACAATTCCAACCGCGAAGGCAGCGGCGATATGTATTACAAAGGCGGAAATCTTCTGCACACGATTCGCAATGTCATCAACGACGACGAAAAATGGCGCGGAATTCTGCTCGGGCTTAACAAAGATTTCTGGCATCAAACCGTCACGACACAGCAAATCGAAAACTATATTTCAAACAAATCCGGCATCGATCTGAGCAAAGTTTTCGACCAATATTTGCGAACGACGCGCATTCCGAAACTGCAATACAAAACCGACGGAAAAACGGTTTCATACAAATGGGCAAACGTCGTTTCGGGTTTTGCGATGCCGGTTCGCGTCGCAATAAACGGGAAAGAAGTTTCGCTGAAACCGACCGAAACCGAGCAAACTTTTACGGCTGACGGCGACATAAATTCGTTTGAAGTTGACCGCAATTTCTATGTTGAAACCGAAGCCGTGAAATAGATTTTCTGTGCTAAAATTTTTTTGAGGTGAAAATATGGAATTAACCGCAGTTCAAAAACTTCAAAATATCGAATCCTTTATGGGACAGCATTTTTCGTTCTTTATTGGCGAAATTTCTGATAAGCAATTTGAAAAAATTTGCCGAAAAAACAGAGATTTCAAGATCGAACAAACTGCCGAAGGAGAATTAATTCTTATGCCGCCGACGCTTCCCGATTCGGGTTGGAGTAATACGAAACTAACTAAGCGAACAGAAATTTGGTCTGATTTTCATAAATCAGGAATTGTTTTTGATTCTTCGACATATTTTACAATGCCGAACGGCGCAAGGCGTTCGCCCGATGTCGCTTGGATAAAACGTGAAAGATGGGAAAGTTTGAGCGAAAAAAAACGTCAGGAAGATTCTAAATTCGTTCCCGATTTTGTTATCGAACTTCGTTCTTCGACGGATTCAATCAAAGTTTTACAGGCTAAAATGAAAGAATACATCGAAAACGGCGTGAAATTAGGTTGGCTGATTGACCCGAAAAACAAAAAAGTTTACGTTTACCGCGCAAACGGCGAAGTCGAAACTTTGAAAAATCCCGAAATTCTTTCAGGCGAAGATGTTTTGGTCAGTTTTGAACTGAATGTGCAGGAGATTTTCTAAGTTGACTCAAACGATTTAACTCTATAAAATCAAACCTTCAAACGTGGTGAGTTACGGCAACTTGCGACCACGAAAAAAATCGCTAAAAAGCTAAGAGTTTCAGATTTAAATATTTTTTTGACGAAAAGAAAACTCTGCGCTTTGTTTAGCGCGGAGTTTTTTTGATTTTGACAAATTAGCGATGGCGGAATGGATTAAGGGAAAGGAATATTACGTTAATTTCAGCAACGGCGGAATGGAAGGTCTGCTCGAAGGTTTGCTGATGATCGGCGAAAAATTGCCCGAATCCGAATCTTTGAATCATACGCTGGCGCATTTTCGGCGAATGTTCAAAGAATGGTATGGCATTCGCTCGATCAAAATCGAAGAACCGCCCGAAGATTTTACGGATGAAGATTTTGTCGAATTTGCGCGATTGATAAATTTGTTTTGCATTGAACTGACAAAGGAAAAATCGGAACTCGAAGCGACGCATCTTTACTGGTTTCGAGAAGCAAGACACGATTTTCTGGCGCGTTTGATGAATGTTTACGCGCTTATCAAATCGCATCTGCGCGAAAAAGGAATCGAAATTCCGCCGCAGGAAATCGCGCTTCCCGAAGATGAAGCGGCAGCGGTCGAATTTCTGCGGCTCGCTAAGATTTACGAGCAGACGAAAAACCGTCTGAGCCACGAGGAACGGCTGAAATTATTTGAAAGAATCGTCGAACTGAAAGAAAAGCAAACCGTTGCTTCCGAACTTTCAAATCTTGAGCCGATTTATTGGGAATATATCGAGTTGTTGGACGAAAACGATCCGAAAGAAAAACAACTCGCCGTTTGGCAAAGATTTCTGGAAATCCAAACGCAGGTCGGCGACGAAGAAATGATCAGGCGGACAAAGGAAATGCTGGAAAGCGTTGAAAAATTGTAAATTTCTTTATTGAATAGGGTTATTTTTATGGCGAATAGGGCTTACTTATTTTTATCCAAAGTAAGTGACAATCATATTATAAAAAACTTGAAAGAGCCTTATTATGACTCTCGTTGGAACATTCCGCTATTGTGGTTTTTGTTTTTTGATCGAAATTCCTTAAAACTAAAAACCGTTTATTTTGAAGAAGATAAAGAACAGATTGAAAATTCATGGCACGAAATTGCATTAATCGAAAAGAAAGATTCGGCAATCGAAAATTTTTCGAAAAATATACAATTGCTAAATGAAGTTTGGAAACAAGTTGATAAGGATGAGGAAATCATACGTTTTATTGAAAATATAAAGCGTTGGCATGGTGAATATTTAGTTCTTGACACTACAGAAATAGTTGAAGACCACGAACAAGCATTTAAAGATTTTTCTAACTCATTTGATTATTTGGAAAGCAAGAAATCAGTCGAATTTGTAAAGTCATTAAATAATTATTCAGGGAATTTTCAAGAACCGAATTTATTAGTTAAGTTATTTGCAAACCGTGATTATGAGCGTGTAAGCGATTCATTAGCATATTTCGTTGGTCATACTCGTTGGTAAATTTTTAGTATGAAATCATTTTTAGATTTATTAAAAGAAAAAGTTGTCGTTTTCGACGGCGCGATGGGAAGCAATCTGCAATCGCAGAATTTGACGATCGAAGATTGGGGCGGCGCGAACTTTGAAAATTGTTCGGAAAATCTGCTTTATACGAAGCCCGAAGCGATCGAAACGGTTCACGTCGGCTTTCTCGATGCGGGCGTTGATGTGATCGAAACGAACAGTTTCGGCGGCGGTGAAGTCGTTTTGGCGGAATTCGGGATTGCCGATAAAGCCTATGATGTCAACAAAAAAGCGGCTGAACTCGCGAAACGTCTGGCGAATGATTATTCGACCAAATCTCATCAAAGATTCGTCGCCGGTTCGATGGGACCGGGCACGAAATTGCCGACGCTCGGGCATATTTCTTACGAAAATCTGAAAAAATCTTACGACGAACAGGTGCGCGGACTTTTCGACGGCGGCGTTGATATATTCATTGTCGAAACTTGTCAGGACATTTTGCAGACGAAAGCGGCTTTACGTTCGATCTTTGAATTTTTCGAGAAACAGCGCGTCAAATTGCCCGTCATCGCGCAAGTTACGATCGAAACTTTCGGAACGATGCTCAACGGCACGGAAATTTCCGCCGCGCTGACCGCGCTCGAACCTTATCCGATCGACATCATCGGCATGAACTGCGGAACGGGTCCCGATCAGATGACCGAAAATGTTAAATATCTGTGCGAAAATTCGCCGTTTCCCGTGTCGGTTCTGCCGAACGCGGGAATGCCCGAAGTGCGCGACGGTCAGCAGTTTTACACCGAAACGCCGGAAGATTTTTCGCGTAAGGTCGAGCATTTTGCAAAAGATTTCGGCGCAAACGTCGTCGGCGGCTGCTGCGGAACTTCATTCGAACATCTACGCGCGGTTGTAGAAAAAATGGGCAATGTTTCGCCGAAACAACGCGATGTAAAATTTACGCCGTCGGCTTCTTCAATCTATTTTTCACAGCCTTACACGCAGGACAATTCGTTTTTGATCGTCGGCGAG
>DAITPE010000372.1:0-5975 GCA_036833775.1 Pyrinomonadaceae bacterium
TTTGCTCGACGTGGAAGCGCGCGAAAGCCGTAAAACCGATCCGACCTACGGCAAATTGCGCGAGCCTTTGCAGTATGTCACGAACTTTTTACGCACCTTTAATATCCGCGCCGGAAACAACGGTTCGGCAACTCCGCCCGCGTCTTGCCAAGGCAGAAGCGACGGCGTTTTCGATTGGGTGACGAACGAAATGGGGCAGAGCGTTTGGGGTCCGCCGACGGTTTTCAATTATTTTCCGCCCGATTATGTCGTGCCGGGAACGAGCGTTCTCGGTCCCGAATTCGCGCTTGCCAATACGGGAACTTCGTTTGCGCGAAACAATTATATGTTCTATTTTTCGTTCGGAAACATCGGTTTCACGGCGGCGACCGCTTCCGATCCGTATCCGTATGTGCCGTGCGGAACGCAGATCGATCTGACCGAACCGACGGCTTGGGCAACCGCCGATCCGAGCGGAAACACTCTGATCGAAGGCTTGAACACGAAAATGATGCACGGAACGGTGAGCGAAGCGATGAAAACGAAGATTCGCACCGCGATAAACTTCGGCGTTTCGGCTGACTTAAAAGCAAAACAGGCGATTTATTTGATCGCTACTTCTTCGCAATACCAAATCCAGAGATAAAAAAAGAGGTGAAAACGATGAATAAAAACAGACGTGAATTTTTGAAGAAATCAGGTTCAGCCTTGAGTATGCTGGCTTTGGCAACGCAGTCGAAACATTTCGGTTTGATGAGCGCGATGGCGCAGAAGATCGATGACAGCGCGAAAAACGATTCGGCAGTTCCAAACGATTACCGCGCGATGGTCTGCATCCTGCTCGCGGGCGGAAACGACGGAAATAATTTGATAATTCCGAATCATTCAGACGCAAACGTGAGCAATTATGCGGCTTATGCGGCGGCGCGTTCGGCGCAGGGTTTGGCGATTGCACAGAATCAATTATTGCCGATCGCCGTTCCGCGACTCGGCAATCTGACCTACGGTTTGCATCCCGCGTTCGGCGCAGTTCCGACGCAAGGCGGAATTAACAACGGCATTCACGAACTCTGGGCGCAAGGAAGACTCGCGGCGGTCGTGAACACGGGAAACTTGATTCGTCCGATGACGAAAGCGCAATATCAGCAAAACGCTTCGTGGCGACCGTTTCAGCTTTTTTCGCATTCCGATCAAACACAACAACAGCAAACTTCCCGCGCAGATTCGCCGACTCCGCTCGGTTGGGGTGGGAAAATCGCAGATTTAACGAACGCCGCGAATAATCCGAACGGACAGGTCGCGATGATCACTTCGATCGCCGGAACACAGCTTTTCACACTCGGACAAAGCACAACTCCTTTGGCAATTCGCGATTCGGGAACGCCGCTCAATCAAACGCTTGTTTTGTCGAGCCGTTCGTGCTGTTCGGACGCGTTTTCAAATGCGCGGAACAACGCCGTCGTCGAGCTTCGCACCGTCGATCTAAATTCGCAACTTGTCGCTTCGACGAGCAATATTATGAATCAGGCGCAGACGGCGAGTAATGCGCTCAGCACTTTTCAGGAAGTTTCGGCGGCGTTTCCAGATACGAATCTCGGCAGGCAGTTGAAACAAATCGCGCGGATGATCAAAAAACGAACCGATCTGAGCGTCAATCGGCAGATTTTCTTTGCCGAACTCGGCGGTTTCGACACGCATCAGAATCAAGTCGGCACACAAACTTCCCTGTTCATCCAACTCAGCCAAGCGATGCGCGCTTTTTACGATGAAATGACGGCGCAAGGCATTTCCGACAAAGTTACGACGTTTACATTGTCGGATTTCGGGCGCACTTTGAATCCGGCGGGAACGGGTTTTGCGGTCGGCAGCGATCACGCTTGGGGCAATAATATGCTCGTTTTGGGCGGTTCGGTGATCGGCGGAAACATTTACGGAAATACTCGTCCCGACGGTTCAGGAAATTATTTTCCGACGCTTCAGATCGGCGGCGCGGACGACATCGACACCGGTTCGGGCGCACGCGGTCGCTGGCTGCCGACGACTTCGGTCGAACAATACGCCGGAACTTTGGCGCGTTGGTTCGGATTGACCGACACCGATCTGCCGACGGTTTTCCCGAACATCGTCAATTTTCCGAATAACAATCTCGGCTTTATGATGCCGTAAAAAACATTTTAGGCGTTCCCGAAATGTTTAGAGTAATACTGGCGGAAACGCGACCGCGAGGGAGCGTGTTAAACGTTGAGCAATTGGCACGCTCCTTTGCAGTCGCGTTTCCGCCTGTGTATCTCATCTACTCAAAAATTGCTATAGGGAAACGCAATTTCTAATATAATCAATTGATTTAAAGGCGATTCGCGATCGATTCGCCTTTTCTTTTTGTGAAATTTCGTTTGTTTCGATACATTAAAAGTTCGTTGAATTATGAATAAGAAGAAACTCAGAAACAAAAAGAAATTGCTCCAAAAGGTCGAGCGCAAAATTGTCGGTTATCACGTTTATCGTTCGGTCAATGAACAATTGCCGTTCGTTTTTTGGGAACGCTTGACGGACGAACCGATCGCCGAAGGAAATTTCGACGATCCGGCGGCGGAAGTCGGAACGCGTTATTTTTACAAGCTCACGCAGGTTTACGCCGACGGCAGCGAAAGCAATCCGATCACGCCGAAAACCACTTTTACGGATCACGCCGGAAATCAATTCGGACAAAATCCGTTGAAAGATTTTGTCGGCTACAACATTTATCGTTCGGCGGATGAAAAAGTGCCGCTCGAACAATGGGAAAAGCGCAACGCCGAACCGCTGCCGACCAATAATTTCAAGGACGAAGGCGTTGAATCGGGCGAAGTTTTCTTTTATTACGTCCGCGCCGTCGATTCGCACGGAACCGAAAGCGCACCCGGCGAGATCGTCCGCGTCATCAGAAAATAGTAAAAAAAAGTTCTTCAAATCCGCCGTTCGTCTGTTGTAAAATATTCGTGCTCAAAGCAAATATTTTTTACAGAGGTTTTTTATGTGCTGTAGTGAAAACGACGAGTTAAAGGATTGTCATGAACCCGATGTAATCGATGAATACGAATTTTCATTCTTCGATGATGACGACATCACAGTTGACGAATATCTTGCAAAAGGCTGGCAAACATCCGATGAAGGCTACCGAAGATTCGATTCGGATGTACACAACGAATGCGAATACCGTGTTTTCCCGACGCGTTACCGTTTGAAAGATTTCAAACTTTCAAAAAGTCTGCGGCGTGTTTTGAATAAAAACCGTGATCTGAAAATGAGTATCCGCCCGTTTCGCCCGACCGAAGCGAAAGACGATCTTTACACAGCGCATCTTCATTCCCGTTTTGAAAAAGAAAAACCGCGCTATACTCTCCAAACGGCTTACGATCATCTCAAATATTCTTATGTCCAGCCGATGGAAGCAGTCGTTTTCAAGGAAAATAAACTTATTGCTTGCAGCGTTTTTGAAGTCAGCGAAAATTCGGTTTTCGGAAGCCGTGCATTTTGGGATCCGAACTTAAAAAACAGAAGTCTCGGAATTTTAACGGTTTTGCTGGAAATGCAATTCGGAGTAAAAAACGGAAAAGAATTTTACTATCTCGGACATTATTTTGAGCAAAATCCGGTTTACCGCTACAAATCGCGTTTTCCGGCTTTTGATTTGTGGGATTGGGACAATGAACGATGGGTTGATTACAAGCTCGAAAAAGAACGCGTCGTGCAGATGTTCGACCATAAATTCAAATGCCGCGACGATCAAGAAAGAGACCCGAAATTTGCCGTTTCGCTTTTTGAAATGGCATCGAAATATAATGAGCGAATTTTGGCTTCGGCTTTGATCGGCTCTCGTGCACGCGGCGATGAACACGAGGATTCGGATTTCGATTTTTTAATTTTGACCGACGATGCGCAAGATTTTTTCAAAGATGATAAATTCGCAAACAGTTTTCACCGATGGCGCGAATCGAAAGTCGAAAATTCTCCGCTCGGCAAAACTCTCCGTGCTTTTTACAAAAACGGCGATGTGTTCGAATTCATTTTCGTGTCGGCTTCGTGGGCGGATTTGGATTCGATCGATGAAGTCAAAAAACGTATTGTAAAAGAAGGATTTAAGATTCTTTACGATCCTGACGGCAAGCTCGAAAAATTGCAAAATGAAATTATGTCGAAAAAATTTAAGTAAGAATTTTACAAAAATCTTTGACAAACTCCCTTCGATTTAATACTCTAAGTTTGGGAGGTGATATAGATATGATAGAAAATTCAATCGAAACACCGCCGGACAGTTTGACCCGGTAAGACCGGTAAAAATTCTTCGGAAAGGTTTAACGAAAACAGACGAAGTGGATAATTGAAAAGTTGAAAACAAAAGAAAATGTCGGTGGCATCTAAGCGTAAAAGCTCATTCCGGCGATTTCAGTTTCAAAGGCAAGATTATCTGACTGAATCTAAAAAAAATTTAATAAAGTAAAGGCGGCTTAAAAAAGAGCCGTCTTTTTCTTGTTTAAATTTTAGTATTTTATAAATCTAGGCAAACTTTCTCTATCAAATTCACATCTTTTCAGCGAATCAATCGCACTTTCCCCGTTTTTCCAAGCTTTATCCGCGTTTGAAGCAAAAATTTAGAAATGAATATATAATTGCGAATATGTTGCCCCTTAGACATTTCAGCTTGTTCTTTTTTGTATTGTTTCTTGGCGTTTTTTCGGTTTCGGCGCAAAAACCGACGATGCTTTGTCTTTCCGATTCGCTTCCGAAATCGCAAACCAGCGATCCGACCGTCGCACAAGGCGTTTTTCGCGTTTCATCGAAATGGCTTCCCGGTCAAAAACTCCGCGTCAAATTTCTCGACGGCAGCGAATACGTGAAACTGAAAGTCAAAACTTACGCGCAGTTTTGGGAACAATTTGCGAATGTCGATTTTGTTTTCGTAGATTCGGGCGCGGCTGATATTCGCATCAGTTTTCAAACCGAAAAAGGCGCGTCTTGGTCTCTCGTCGGCAAAACTTCGCAAAATTGGTCGGTCAGAAAACGCAACGGCGCGAGCGAAACATATCAAAACTCGGACGGAACTTCGATGAATTTCGGCTGGTTTGACAACAATACTTCCGACAACGAATTTCGCCGCACGACACTTCACGAATTCGGTCACGCGCTCGGACTTCTGCACGAACATCAAAATATGAACCGCGATTTTGAATGGAACAAACCCGTCGTGCTGAATTATTATATGAACGAACTCGGCTGGTCGCGCGATCAGGTCGAAAACCAAGTCTTTTACCGCTACGGCAACAACACCGAATATTCAAATAAAGCTTACGATAAATTTTCGATCATGCATTATTCGATCGATCCGAGCTTTACGAAAAACGGCATCGGAGTCGGCTCAAACACGAATATTTCCGCCGGAGATAAAGCTTTGATCGCCGAAATGTATCCTTTCAACAACGTCAAAAGTGATTCGGAATTTAAGTTAAAAGATATTTCGACCGAATTCAATGTCACTAAAGACAACCTGAAAGGAATGAATATTTTGCTAGATTTCAACATCAACAAAGCTTACAAAGAACCGCATCTTGTCGTCGTTTATTTTTACACGGCAGACGGAAAAGCTTTGAAGGATTCAAACAAAAAATTCTACACCGTGACGGGAAATGTCGCCGCTTTGCGAAAGATCACGCCGGGTTATGAGCGAACTGTTTACACTGATCTCGATATTTTTATGCCTTACAACGAATTTGAACTTCCGTGCGGCGAATATCGCTTGAAATATTACGTCGGCATTTGGCAGGATTCGACCAACATCGCCAACAGCGGTTATTCGTATTTCACATACAAAAAACCTTGTAATTAAAAAATTTTACGGAAACGGCAAAGTCTGAAATGCAAAATTTCAGACTTTGTTTATAATGTTCACGAGATGAACAATTTACGCCGATTTTCGAGATTTCTTTTTTTCAATTTTTTCTTTATTTTTGTCTTTTTTT
>DAITPE010000373.1:0-2365 GCA_036833775.1 Pyrinomonadaceae bacterium
GGCTTTCGCGGTTCGGGTAAATCCTCGGAATTGTTCAGACTCAAGGAAAAACTCGAAGCGGAAAACGCATTTGTTATCTACGCTAATGCGTTGGATTACATAAATCCTTCGCAGGAATTGGATATTACCGATTTGCTGATCGTCGTTGCGGGAGCTTTCAGCGATTGTCTCGAAAAAGATGAGCGTATCAAAAAGAATATACTGAAAGAGTCTTATTGGACACGCATTAAAAACTATCTCATAAACACCGACATCGAAATTACCGAAGCTTCGGTAAAAAATGAATTTACATCGCCCGCCAAAAGTGTCGTCGGCGGTTTAAAAAGCGGCGTTGACCTCAAACTTGCCCTCAGCACGACACCGAGTTTTCGCCAAAATCTGCAAAAACTTCTATCCGACCGCATCGGCGAATTAAAAAGAGACGTTGACGAATTTATCCAAGACGGTGTGAAAGAAATTCTCGATTCACTTGGAGACGATACGAAAATAGTTTTTATACTCGATTCTTTGGAGCAAATACGCGGTTCGCTCTATAACGAAGAAACTGTCATTCAAAGCGTCCAGAAAACCTTTTCTCAACACTATCGTTTGCTCGAATTGCCTTATATTCACACGATCTATACGGTTCCGCCGTGGCTTAAATTCGTGATGCCTAACGGTTTCAACAAACCGATCGTGATTTTGCACAGCATCAAACAATGGCATAACGATGAGAAAAGAAGTTTATGCGGCGACGGCAATAATTTGTTTATGGAAATCGTCGAGCGGCGTTTTGGTGCAGACGGTTTGAAGGAAGTTTTCGGAAACGATTTGAAAAAGGTCGAAAAGTTGATCGGTTACTGCGGCGGGAGTTTGCGCGATCTGCTGCGTCTTTTGAGCGATACGCTTTTGCCTTTGCAGGAATTTCCCGTGACCGACGAAGGCATCAATCGGGCAATAAATAATGTCAGGTCAACATTTCTTCCGATCGCCATTGACGACGCGCAATGGCTGGCAAAGATAGAAAAGTCCCGAATGGCAAGCCTTGCGACTTCCGAAAGCGACGATGTGAGCAAATTAACACGCTTTCTCGACACGCATTTCGTGTTGTTTCTCCGCAATGGTCACGAATGGTATGACATTCATCCATTGATTCGTGAAGAGGTTGCCGGAATCGTGAAAAGTAACCCGCAATAGACGGAATTTCTATTAACTCTCAAATAAATGGCGGTAAAAAAGAGCGACAGTCATTTTGAACGCAGACGCGAATATCTTTCAACGCTTCCCGAATGGCGCAATCTGATCGAACATTTCGAGCTTAACGATCACGCTTTTGCCTATATTCCTTTGCTAGTTCCCAACGATCTCTGGGCGCGTGTGTGCGAGGTTTCGCTCGAAAGCTATCTTTCCGCCAAAGGAAAACATCTTTACAAAATTGAGTGCCAAACGCCCGACGATGTAAAAAATATCGCCGTTACGCTCTTTGATCTCGAAGTCGAAGAAGACACGGAAGCCATCTGGGTTGTCGCTCCGATCGGAAACGGCGAAAGTTTTCTCGAAAAATGGAGCGATGCGTGGCGCGAAGGAATGGCGCGGCTCAATCAATACCGCAATCCGCTCAAAGATAGATTCCCCGTCACGATTCTTTTCGTCGGCGCGCAATGGATTCAGGAAATCACTCGCAATATGGCACCCGATCTCTGGTCAATCCGCCGCACCGTTATCCGTCTTGAACCGAATGTTGACTTTTCAAAACCTCAAGAAAATTTGCTGGAATTGAGTCAAAACAAAAGTGCTGCTCCCGAACACTTCGAGGTTGACACCGACCTTGTTATTCGCCTTGCCGAAAGAATAAAAGGCAAAAAGAACAGCGAACTGGAGCTGGCAAATCTATTTTACGACTTAGCAAACGGCTATTTTCAAAAAAACCAATATCAATCCGCCATAGATGCTGCCGATAAAGCAATCAAAATATATACTTCGCAAATTGAACTTGAAAAGAACAAGGCTCAAAAGGCAGAAATCAATATAAGACTTGCAAATTTATATTTTATCAAAGCATATACTGCTAAAATTTTAAGTAATAATACTGAGTTAGCAATTAAATATTACCGCACCGCCATCAACCTAGATCCGAATGCGGCAAATGCACATAACAATCTTGGCAATTTGCTGGCAAAGGATGAAAACCGTTTGGTTGAAGCGGAAGAGATGTATCGCACCGCAATCAAATTGAATCCGAATGATGCAAATTCACATAACAATCTCGGTATTTTGCTGGCAGAAGATAAAAGTCGTTGGAATGAAGCGGAAACCATGTATCGCACCGCAATCAAATTGAATCCGAATGATGCTATGGCACATTACAATCTCGGTGTCTTGCTGG
>DAITPE010000373.1:2465-5938 GCA_036833775.1 Pyrinomonadaceae bacterium
ATCAAATTGAATCCGAATGATGCTATGGCACATTACAATCTCGGTGTCTTGCTGGCAAAAGATAAAAGTCGTTGGAATGAAGCGGAAGAAACGTATCGCAACGTAATCAAATTGAATCCGAATTATGCAGAAGCACATAACAATCTCGGTGTCTTGCTGGCAGAAGATGAAAACCGTCTGATTGAAGCAGAAGAGATGTATCGCACCGCAATCAAATTGAATCCGAATTATGCAGATGCACATATTAATCTTGGCAGTTTGCTGGCAAAAGATGAAAACCGTCTGATTGAAGCAGAAGAGATGTATCGCACCGCAATCAAATTGAATCCGAATGATGCTATGGCACATTACAATCTCGGTTGGGTGTTGGCAAAAGATGAAAGCCGTTGGAATGAAGCGGAAAAAATGTATAAAAAAGCAATCAATTTGAATCCGAATGACTATAATTTTCATTTTAATCTAGCCTGTTTGTGGGCGCTTTCGAGAGAAGAAGAAAATAAAGAAAAAGTGTTTGAGTTTTTGAAGAAAGCGATTGAGTTAGACCCTCAAGCTAAAGAAGATGCTAAAACCGATTCGGATTTTGATTTTGTTCGGGATGATCCGCGATTTAAGGAGATTGTTGGGGATTGAGCGGTTGGCGGCGGTTTGGTGGTTAAAATTTAGTTTTAGTTTGTCGGGGTGATTCAAACTGAAGTTTGAACTCGGAACCTTTTTAATGAAAATTAAGACAATCTTGTTGAGAATTAAATAAATGACGGCGGGATTTAATTGAATGGCGGTGAGATTTATATAAATGGCGAACAGATTTAATTGAATGGTGACAAGATTTAATTGAATGGCGACAAGATTTATATGAATGACGGCAAGATTTAATTGAATCTTGGCGGGAATCAAATGAATTTAGCGTTAATTTGGATAATGACTGGAGCGCAAGCGTCTCGCTTGCAAACGGCGCGAATGCGTCGTAATTAGGTTTAGTTTGTCAAAAGATTGAATGTTATTGCAATATTCGCGTTAAAAAACAACGCTCAATGCAAGCGAGGACGCTTGCGCTCCAGTCATTTGTTTTATCCTGAATTGACTTTAAATTTAATGATGAATTAAGTAAATCGGCAGTATTTTGGTCACAGTTTGTTGCGGATGTCCAACGAACTTTAGTTTGTTGTTTTGCTGCGATTGGCAACAAACTGAAGTTTGTTGGACACGGGGTGCATCGAATATTTTTTATAGATGCGTTTTAGGTTTGTATATTTGATTTTTTGAAAAAATAATAAAAAATTTTTAGGTTTGGGCAACAATTTGTTTTTGTTAAACATCACAAAATTATTCAGGCACTCCGGTTTTGCTTGAATGGGTTTGAAAATAATGGTTTAGACGTTTGATTTGCGGATTTGGCAGGTGTTTTTCTTCAATGTGCAGAACGATTCGGCGTTTGATTTCCTCCTGCCAGATTCCTGTTCTGTTTTTATATTGGGAGTTTAAAAGAATATGAAGAACAGAGATTGGATGCCCTCAACCAGAGCGGGCAAATTTGCGATGTTTAATAACTTTCGGGCGAAGATCGAAGGTTATCAAACCATTTTCGGCTTCGATAACGACCTGAAGGCACGAATTTTTCTGATTTGTGAAACATTTGCCGAAATCTATCAAAAAAGCGAACAGATAAATGCGAGCAAAAGCGATCTGAGTGCTTGGCTGGATGCTATTTTAAATGGCAAACCGCGCGGCGAGCTTGCACCTGCCGCACCCGTTTTTCCCACGATCAGCGTTCCCGAAGGCGCGTTTATCGGGATTTTGGAAGAATTCCGCGAGATTGTCAACCATTTCAAAAATCATTTGAACTATACCGAAAATATCGGTTTAGACCTGATGATTGAAGGCGAAGACCGCGAACCGCAAAATTTCAATGAAACTGCACCGACATTGAAAGTCTCCGCCAAAAACGACACCGATGTCGAGATTTCTTTTAAACGCGGCGATGCGGAATTGCTCGAAGTCGTGTATCGCAAAGCGGGAACCGAAACTTGGATGTTTGCCGACAAAACAACAAATTCGCCGCTCGTGCATAAACCGCAATTTACCACGCCGGGACAAGCCGAAAAGTTTGAATATCGTGCGATCTATCTCGTAAAAAATGAAAGAGTCGGGCAATGGAGTCCGATCTACACGGTGACACTCGGTTAAAGGGTAAAATTAATTGACGAAAGGTGAAATCGTGTTGCGGTTTCGCCTTTTTTATTTGAATATAAAAAAACGTCATTTTGAGCAACAGAAAAAGACTGGAGCGCAAGCGTCCGCGCTTGCAATGAGCGTTGCTTTTCAACGCGAAAAGTGCGATTGGAAATCAAATATTTGAAAATCTAATCTCAGTTACGACGCTTTCGCGCCGTTTGCAAGCGGGACGCTTGCGCTCCAGTCGTTCGTTTTATTGTATTCAAAACAATTTCGGCGCAATTTCGGGCGGATTCCAATTTATAACTTCTTCTACGTCATAACCGCGTTTTTTCAGTTCGTTCATCACGGCAAAACGGTGACAATTTTCTAAATTTTCGCAAGCACACATCAACACGACGTTTTCGTTCCACGATTCGATAACTTTTAAGCCGAGATCGAAATTATGGATGGTGATCTTATTTTCTTTATAAGTGCGGTTGCCAAAAGCGGCGACGTGGCGATAATTTTGTTTGAGCAAAACCTTTAAATAATCGCGCCGCCATTGGAGATGCTGTGAATGCGGCGCGAAACGAATGTCCGCCAAAACCGCGGTAAACTTTGCGAGCAAAACGGGCAGATCGGCGACGTTTTTAGCGGTGTAGCCTGTGGTGTAAATTTTCTTCTTCACGTTTGAAACAAAATCGGGCAAATTCGGTATAATCTAAGAAACTTTCTGCAAAATGTCGAAAAGATCGCCGCGAATGCTTCGATTATCCATAAAATTTCGACGCAAAACAAAATCTAAAATATGAGAAAACAGAATAAATTCAAAACCGTTGTCGTATTTTTACTGCTTCAATGCGTATTGCTGACGAATATTGCTTTCGCGCAATTCGGACAGCAAGCAAAACCCGAAGAAACTAAACCGCTTCCGAAACTGGACGGAATCAACGGGCAGATTCAGGACGAAGGAATGAATCGTTCGCAATTGATGCGGACACTGCATTTTTTGTCGGACGTTTACGGTGCACGCCTGACCGGTTCGCCGAATCACAAAGCGGCGGCTGATTGGGTCGTTAAACAAATGAACGAATGGAAGCTCGATAATGCGGCGTTAGAGCCTTGGGATTTCGGTCATCCGGGCTGGGTAAATGAACGCGCTTCGGGTTTTATGCTTTCGCCCGCCAAAGATAATTTGACCTTTGAAGTTCTTGCTTGGACACCGAGCACAAAAGGTGTCGTCAAAGGCGACGCTTTTCAAATGGTTCTGCCCGAACGTCCGACGCAAGAAGAATTGACGGCTTATTTAACGAGCGTAA
>DAITPE010000374.1:0-5934 GCA_036833775.1 Pyrinomonadaceae bacterium
CTATGTTTTACAAATCACGGCGTTGAAGAATGAAACGCCGATGCAAACGGTCAAAAGAAAAATCAATCTTTCGACCGATTCAAAGAAATAAAGGATTTTGGTTTTATAAATATTTTTTGAATAAAGAGGATAAAACCTAATGTTAAATTACAAAAAAAGCGTCTATATTTTTATATTCATCCTGTTTGTTTCAGGAACGATTTCAATCAATCTATATTTCGTCAAAATCGTGAATGCGGGCGGACCGACGACGACATTGTCGCATACCAACGATAAACCCGATTCATATGCACTTTGTTCGGCACACACTTCCGATCCGCATTCCGTCGGAGTTTTATCAAACGGTTTGTGGATGCCGCGAGTCGTCACAGATTCGCCGTGGCTGACTTTGCTGAATTCGGAATCTACGCAAGGAAACGGTTTTGTTCAATATCGATTGGATAAAAACTTTTCACCATTCAGCCGGGCGGCTGTCATTGTCATCGGAAGCAGTCAATTTACGGTTGTGCAGGATGGCTTTGACGAAACGAAACCGTGTCCGGCGGAAACCAATCTTTCAGATATAAGAGCTTCATCAGCGGGCGGAAATTTCGGTTTGACTATCAACGATCACGGATTGGATCAAGATTGGCAAATTGAAAATGCGCCGCTCGAATGGCTTTGGATCGGTCAATCGACCGGACGCGGTTACGGTGAAACAAGCATCGGAATTTCAACGAATTCGTCGCCGGAAAACAGAATGACGACGATCACGGTTGCAGGTAAAACAATCCCGATAATACAAGGAGGTGGAAGCAGATAGCTTAAATTTGCAAAATAAAGGTCTGAAATTCATTTTGCCGATGAATTTCAGACCGTCGTAAACGATCTTCGTCTGTTTTTAACAGATTAGATGCTGACTTGATACACACATCTTATCTCAAAAAACTCCGAAGATTCAAGATTAATTTCAAATAAACGGATTCTTTTTGTTTCTGTATAGGTATTTTCTATGCCTTTTAATTGCTGAAACAAATTTTCAAATCCGTTAAATCCCAAAAAGTGAGAACAAAAATATGAAAGAAAATGAAAATCAAGATAAGAAATCAAAGAAGAATGATCGCCGCGAGTTTTTGAAAAAAGCCGCGATCGGAACAATTGGCGCATCGGCTTTAATTGCCGGTCTGGGAACTTCGGAAAAAGCATTTGCACGATTGCTTTCAATCAAAACCAATGCACATATCGACGAATATTTTCAAAGAGTCCGCAATTCAAAATTATCGTCTTTTGCCGACTCGAATATCGTTAAAAGCATTGACAATCTTGTCCAAGCGGCTTCGGAAAACGATGTGATCGTGAACAATGCAAATACATTACTTCGTCATTTTGCCGACCGCGTTGTCAGACCTTCGAGAGAACCGAAAACCGTTTTGGGACTTGCGAAATCTGCCAGCGATCTTTTGACCAGCGGCTATCTTGCCGCTTTGCCCGCTTTCAGTTCTGCACCGCTCACGGCACGCGATTTCAACAGTTTGCTTTCCGATGTCGATACCTTGATCGGTCGGTTGGAGCCTGATTTTCTGTCGCGCGCTCTGCCGCAGCTTCAAGACGAAATGAGCCGCGATGCTGAATTGAATAATTCGATCAACCGCGCAACTGAAAATATGAATTCAGCTTTCGGCAGACTCGCGCCGCCAATCGAAGTCGGTGTCGGTGTTGAAGTTTCACCTTGGGTAGCAGTTGCGGCGGTAGTCGTCATCGTCGTGTTGATCATCGTTCTTAAATAATCGGAAAGAACTTGAAAAATTATCATCCGGCGAAGTTTCAAAGATAACTTCGCCAAACCTAAAATAAGGAGCAAAAAATGTCGAATAAAAATAATAATGAAGAAAACAATAAAACAGACAAATCGAGACGCCGTTTTATCCGTAATGCCGCGCTTGGTGCTGCCGGAATCACGCTCGGTTTAACATTAACCAGAGCAGAACGCGCTTTGGCAAAATTTGCTTCGCGTCACGCCGAAGATTTCTTTTCCAAAGCAAGCCGTGTTTCACCTGAACGCGGCGACGGCTCGGCTTTCGATTCGATTTACGATCAAGTCAAAGAAATGCTCGATACGAACGATCAATTCAAAGCCAACGCCGACCGAATTTTCGCAAACGTCTTGAATAATTCCAGCCGTTTTGCTTACACAAAACCGAAAACGATCTTGGATTTGCATACTGATACAACGAATTTGCTTGCCACCGCATATCTCGGCGGTTTGGCAAGTTTGCGCGAAAGAGCGCCGGATCGTGAACAAATTGCCGCAATTCTTTCCGATCCGTCAAGAATCGATCGGCTGATCGAAAGCGGTTTTGTCAACAATCTTTATCGTCAATCTAATTCCGAGATCGAAACGAATGATGTTTTCAGAGAAAATGTTTCGAGTGCGGTTTCACAACTCGAAGGTTTGGCAAGAAGAGAGCGGGAACCTTGTTATGTTCCGGTTTATCAAGACGGCGTTCTTGTCGGCTTTACGCCTTGCTGGGTAGTTGTGGTCGTTGTCGTGGTAATTATTCTCGTGGCAATTTTGAAATAATTTTCAAACTGTTTGCAGAAATCTGAATCGTTAAAGAAAAAGCACGAAATTTCTTTCGTGCTTTTTCTTCATAAATTAATATTGCTTTCCGGCTTTGAAGGTAAGCAATAATCTTGTGTCTTGATAAAGAAACAAATTATCACCTTTAATCTCGTAACGGTCGGTCTTTTGCAAACCGTTCATAAACTCCCTTTCGATATTCATTCTTTCATCTTCGATGCAAGCGCGAAAGGTTTGAATTCCTTGAGTTATTTTTAGATTTTTGCCATCAGTTTCATAATTAGCCCCGAATACATTGCAGCTCGTATTTCCGCCTGCGCTTTGCTTTTCTTTATTAAAAATGATGAAAGCAGTTTCCGAAACTTTACCGATCGATTTATTTTCTACTTTTTCCAAAATCCATTTTTTATCCTCAAGTTTGATTTCAGAAGCGTTTCCTGTTTCCGAATTTTTCGGTTCGATTGTTTTCAATTTTGCGATTTGCCGCTTTCCGACAAACAATTTCATCGTATTTCCGCTTTTTTTGAACGAAGTAGTTTTGTTCAAGATATTCAAAAAAGAGGTTTCCGTTTTCATCGAATCTTCGTCCGCGCAAAACATTTTCGTCGTTCCGATCTCGGAAAACTTCAAACTTTTTCCTTTCATCTCGAATTCGCCGAAAAGCCTGTTGCATCCGGCATTTCCTGTCAAAACATTTCCACTTTCGCTGAATGAAATAAAAGCTTTTGTATTTTTGACTTGATTTCCTTCGATCGAAACAGGAATCCATTTCTGTTTCGAGAATCTGTTCCCCGAATCTTGCGCAAAAATGCTCAAACCTAAGATCGAAATAATTACGAATAAATTGAATATTTTTTTGATGTTTAATGATTTCATAAATTCTCCCTTTTTCGTGATTTATAATTTTATGATGACTTTTGATTGCGGTTGATTTAACTTTTTTTTCACTTTTCAACCGCATTATTTGAACGATTCCGAAAATATTTCTTGCAAATTGCTTTCAAGGCAGGTAAACTGTTTTCCGTTGATTCGAGTTTTGTGGTTTATTTTCAATAACCTAAAGCATAAACATTAATTCACAACTTTAAGAAAAACGGATACAATTCAAATTTGAGTTTGCCGTTGATCAAAATTTTGCAACTCATAATGGCAAAAATGCATCAATTGTTGCGGCTGAATTTGCTGTTCCCCGTTGAGTTTCAATGAATTCAATTCTTTTTTCCCGCGTTTCGACGCGTTTGTAAGAAAATCAATACCGATTCCAATGTTCCGTGGAGAAAATTATGTCAATTAAATCCAAGTTTTTTCGCCTAGTTTGCGCTGCTTGTTTAGTCTTTTCGCTTTCGATTCTGACATTTGCCGATACGATCAGATTGAAAGACGGAAGTATCATCAAAGGCAAAATCGTCGGTTTTTCCGGCGGTAAATTCACCATCGTGATGGGACAGAAACAAATGTCGTTTTTTGCCGACGAGATCGAATCGATCATTTTCGATTCGATGAACAATACCGTCGAAAACGTCAAGATTTCAAATCAAACAACTCCCTCAAATTCAACAGTTATCACTGTCGGGCAATCAACAAAAACTTCTGCTCCGCAAACATCTTCGCCGCGTGTCATCACGACCGATTCGACTCCGCAAAATAGTCAAACTTCCGACACGCCGAAACCGACCGTTGTCGGCAAACCGAAACCGATCGAATTGGGTGTAAAGGTTTTGGCGGATAATACCGCAAACGGCTGGACGAATTCGGGTTGGGTTGTCAGAAAAGGACAAAGAATCCGCATCACAAGCGGCGGTCGTGTATCGCTCGGAAACGGGCGTTTTGCAACGCCGACCGGAATTACCTCGCTTCCCGACAACGAAAAATTGATGAAAAGCGTTGCGACCGGCGCATTGATCGCCGTGGTCGGCGACGACAACAACGATTTTATATATGTCGGCGGCGAACGCGAATTTATCGCAGAACGCGACGGAGCTTTATTTTTAGGCGTCAATGAAGGAAATCTCGATGACAATTCCGGCGCATTTGACGTAAAGATCGAAATCGATCCTGAAATTTCAAATTAATTTTTTAGCGCAAAGCGTTTTTATAAAAAGCCAAAGAAATCCGTAAATGCTTCGGCATCAAACATTTCTTTGGCTTTTCTTTTTTATTTCAGGCAAATTTGCTTGATTTTAACCAACTAAAAGCGGACAATTTGTATCTAAAAAAGTAAAACTTCCTAAAAGGTAAAATTTATGAAATTAAAACCGTCGGTATTTTCCTACTTTTCCATCTTCGCTATATTGCTCTTATTGATTTTCAATTCGTCCGTTTTTGCACAATCTCGTCCGCAAAGACCTGAGAATCCGAAAGGCGAAAATAAGACGAATCAGCGTCCGAAACCGAAAACGGAAGAAGAAGCGAAACAGGAAGAAGAGCGTAAAAAACTCGAAGAAATGGAGAAAAACGCCGAAGTTGACGACGACGTTTTGAAGGTTGATACCAACATCGTAAATGTTGACGCGGTTGTTTTCAGCAAAAAATCGGGACAGATCATCACGGGTTTGAAAAAAGGAAATTTTGCGGTTTTTGAAAACGGCGTAAAGCAGGAAATCGTCAATTTTGCCACGCCCGAAGCACCGATCACAGTCACGTTGGTTGTCGAATACAGCAAATGGTCTGAGCTTTTCGGGCTTTACGGAAACGGCGGGTTTGAAGCCGGAAAATTGGAAGTCGTTCGTCCGGTCGCGTATTTTCTTTCAAAATTTATCAAAGCACCCGATGATTATGCGTCTGTTATCGCTTTCGATATGCGCCCGACAACGATCACGGATTTTACCAACGATCCTCAGCAACTTCAGCGAACAGTGGACATTTTGCTCAGAAATAATCCGGCGTTTCGTGAAAATAATCTTTTCGATTCGATCAAATTCGCTTTGGTAGGCGGCAAAGGCGACGCGGTTGTTTTGGAAGATACAAAAGAAAAAACGGCGGAATACAGCGGAATGGTCAGCGTCAAAGCAAAACGCCGCGCGATCATTCTGGTAGCATCGGGAATCAATACTTTCAGTAAAACGAGTTATGACCAAGCACGGCGTGTCGTGCAGGAAGCAGGTGTTCCGATTTACATCATCAGCACCGGAAATTTATTTTACAAAAAATATGAGCCGTATCTTCCTGCGACGGATTCGATCAGCGGAATGCCGGGAAGATTAACCTTTATTCAAGCTCAAAACACGATGGACACTTTTGCCAAAGAATCAGGCGGAATGCATTATGCGATGACGTTTGAAGGCGAGCTTCCGAGTTATTTGAATTCGATCAACGCGCTTTTGAGAAATCAATACAGTATTGCTTACGATGCCGGAGACAAACGCGAACCGGGT
>DAITPE010000375.1:0-5924 GCA_036833775.1 Pyrinomonadaceae bacterium
GGCGACGCGGTAAATCTCGAAGCCGACGTGATCGCAAAATACGTCGAAAGAATCTTGCTCTACGGCAAAACGCAGGAAAAAACGGAAGGCGTGACGGTGGAAAAACTGAAGAAAATGGGTTTTGTGTAAACTTCAAAAATAAAAGCGTTCGTTAAATTTAACGAACGCTTTTTCGTTAAAAATTATTCCGAATATTATCTGCGACCTTTCAGCAATAAGCCGAGAACCAAGCCGACGGCGGCTGAGATCAAAATTGTCTGACCGGGTTTTTGGCGCGCAAATTCTTTTGCGTCTTCAACCAATTCCTGCGGTTCTTTGTTTGAAAATTCCTTAAATTTATCGCTTGCCTGAGCAAACTTTTCGCTGGCGAAATCTTTTGCTTTATTCGCCGCTTCTTGAAATTTCTGTCCGTATTCTTGTGCCTGCATTTTTAAATCTCCTAAATATTCGTCATCAGCAAAGTTGTTCGATTCATCTTCGTATTGATTAACCGGAACAAGACTTTGCTCCAATTCCTTTTCAGCTTTTTTAACTTCCGCTTCAAATTCTGACATATCAATAATTCTCCTTTCCGTTTCAAAAATTAACCAAGCAAAAAACTTTTGGTTCGCGCTTTTGATGCGGCTCGGTTATGAAAAGTTGATACGTTTTTTTTTCGGCGAAAGTTCTTGTTAAATTTTTCACATAATAGCTTGACAAGAATATTTTCAAAATGAGAAAGTAAGTAAGTGCTTACTTATTAAAAAGAGTTAGTTAGATAGAGGAAAATTTATTGATAAAAGATATTTTCAAATGCGGTGTGGGAAGAATGGCAGGCGATGAACGCCGCCAACAGCTTTTGCACGTCGCAATGCGTCTTTTTTCCGAGAAAGGTTTCAGCGGAACGACGACGAAAGAAATTGCACAAAACGCAGGCGTTTCGGAAGCGACGGTTTTCAAACATTTTGCCAATAAAGACGAGCTTTATTCGGCGATCTTGGATCAAAAAGCGTGTGATCAAGACATAAACGATCCGTTTGAAAAAGTAGCCGATCAAGTAGCTGCGAAAGACGATTTCGGCGTTTTTTACGGAATGGCTTTGAATGCGCTCGAAAAGCACGAACACGACGAAAAATTTTTGCGTTTGATGATGCATTCCGCGCTCGAAGGACACGATCTGGCGCGAATCTTTTTTGAAAATTTTGTCGTAAGAGTTTATGAATTTCTTGGTTCATATATCCGTCAACGTCAAGCAGACGGCGTTTTTCGTGAAGTCGAGCCGCGTGTCGTCGTTCGCGCTTTTATCGGAATGTTCGTGCATCATTCGCTGAACAATATTTTGTGGGATCGGGAAAGAAAGTTATTAAAAGTCTCGAACGAAGAAGCCGCGCGCGAATTTGCGACGATAATTCTTCAAGGAATTAAAAAATAAAAATAATGTCACAAACGTGACGGAAAATGCGCGTTAATAATTGGTAATAATAAATCAGATGAGATTTCAAAATTTATACAAGATCGCAATCATTTTAAGTTTGTCAGCGACTTTTTCATTTTTAACCGCTTGCAAAGGTTCAAAAGCCGAATCGGCAAATGCGAACGCAAACGCAAATACAGCACCATCGATCGTGGAAACGACGACGGCGCAAGCAGTTATGCAAAATGTGCCGACATATTTTGAAGCGACGGGAAGTTTGGCAGGCGACGCGCAGACGGATGTTGCGCCGACGGTCGGCGGCAAGGTCGTCGCGGTGAATTTCGATGTCGGAAGCTACGTCGAAAAAGGTTCGGTAATGGTTCAGCTCGACGACCGCGATGCGCGGATTCGTCTCGAACAATCGCAGGCGCAGGTTCAGCAAGCCGAATCGCAGGTTAATCAAGCGCAATCACAGGTCGAAACGGCGCGCGCAAACGTTCGCCAAACACAGTCGCAATTGGGTTTGCAGAACGGCGGAAATTTCAGCATCAACGATGTTGCCGAAGTGAAAACTGCGAAAGCCGCGCTTGATTTAGCTGAAAAAGAATTGCGCCGCGCGGAAAAATTATTGGAAACCGGCGACATTGCACGAACGCTTTACGATCAGCGTAAAACGCAATACGAACAGGCTTTAGCGCAATATCAAGCGGCGGTGAACGGCGCAAATCAGCGTTATGCGGCGATTCGTTCGTCGCAGGCGCAGGTCGATACTGCGCTTGCCGGAGTTCGCACCGCGCAATCGGCGGTCGAAGCGGCGAAAACTCAAGTTTCAGCCGCGCAAAAAGCGATTTCCGATGCCGTGATTCGCGCACCGATCAGCGGTTATATCGCGGAAAGAACGGCGGATTTAGGCGAATTTGTCACGCCGAACACGCCGAATTCAAAGATCGCGACGATCGTTCGCACATCGGTTTTGCGCTTGCGAATCGACGTTCCCGAACAAAATATCGGGCAAGTTGCCGTCGGGCAGGGAATTTCTTTGCAAACGAGCGCGTATCCCGACCGCAATTTTTCGGGAAGAGTCGTCAGAATGCTGCCGAGCGTTAATTCGACATCGCGCGTTTTGGTGGTCGAAGCCGAAGTCGAAAACGTCGGCGGATTGCTGAAACCGGGACAATTTGCGACCGTCCGCATCAATCAAGGCAGAGCGAAACAATCGGTAATGATTCCGGCAACGGCAGTAAAAACCGAAGGCGACACGAACAGCGTGTTTGTGATCAAAGACGGTCGCGCCGAGCAAAGACAAGTAAAACTCGGCATTTTGGAAAATAATTTGATCGAAATTCAGCAAGGCGTTCAGGAAAACGAAGCAGTTGCGGCAAGCAATCTGAATCAGATTTACGACGGCGTTGCCGTCAGCGTTAAATAGTTTCAAGTTTCAGGTTTCAAGTTTCCAGAATTGAAAACGAGAACCTGAAACTTGAAACCTGAAACTTGAAACTTAAAGATTATGCAGTGGTTAGCAGAAATTTGTGTAAAGCGTCCGGTATTTGCGACGATGTTGATATTGTCGCTCGTCACGGTTGGAACATTTTCGTTCTTTTCGCTCGGCGTTGACCTTTTTCCGAAGATCGATTTTCCGACGATCACCGTCACGGTCATCAATCCGGGCGCATCGCCGCAGGAAATCGAAACGGAAGTGACGGAAAAGGTTGAAGAAGCCGTCAATACGATCAGCGGAATCGATGAACTTCGTTCGAGTTCGATCGAAGGGATTTCGCAGGTTTTCGTTCAATTCGTGCTCGAAAAAGACGTAAACGTGGCGGCGCAGGAAGTTGAAAACCGCGTTCAGACGGTGATTCCTAATCTTCCCGATACAGCCGAACAGCCGACCGTTCAAAAACTCGATACGGACGCCGCGCCGGTTTTGCGCGTTGTCGTCAGTGCGCCGAAAAATCTGCGCGACGTGACGGAAGTTGCGAAAAATCAAGTCAAAGAACGCATCGAATCGATCAACGGCGTCGGTCAAATTTCGATCGTCGGCGGACGCGAACGTCAAATAAATGTTTGGGTCGATCCCGACAAAATGCGTTCTTACAGCATCACGCCTGCCGAAGTTACGACGGCTTTACGCTTGCAGAATATCGAATTTCCGAGCGGAAGATTGGACGAAGGACAGAAAGAAACGAGCGTCCGCACACTCGGAAAAATTCAAAAACCCGAAGAATTTGAAAACGTCGTGATTGCCACGCGCGGAACTTATCAAGTCAAAATCAAGGATTTGGGCTACGTCGAAGACGGCGCGGAAGAACTTCGTTCGCAGGCACTTTTAAATGGTCAGCCTGCCGTAACTTTAATCGTTTCAAAACAATCGGGACAAAATACGGTCGCGGTCGCCGAAGCCGTAAAAGAGCGTTTGAAAGAGATCGAACCGACTTTGCCGCAAGGTTTTAAACTGCAAATTATCGGCGACAACTCGATCTTTATCGAAAATTCGCTTCACGCGATCGAAGAACATTTGATCGTCGGCGGTATTTTGGCGGCGATCGTCGTTTTCCTGTTTTTATGGAATATCCGCACGACTTTTATCGCGGCGTTGGCAATTCCGACTTCGATCGTTTCAACTTTTGCGCTGATGTATGCGATGGGCTACACGCTCAATTCGATCACGATGCTTTCGCTGACATTGATGGTCGGAATCGTGATTGACGACGCGATCGTCGTGCTGGAAAACATTTACCGATACGTCGAAGAAAAGGGAATGGACCCGTTTCAGGCGGCGATCGAAGGAACGCGCGAAATCGGTTTGGCTGTTTTGGCGACGACGCTTTCGCTGATGGCGGTTTTCGTTCCGATCGGCTTTATGCAGGGAATCGTCGGACGTTTTATGTCGTCTTTCGGTTTAACGGCTTCATTCGCGGTCGGTGTTTCGCTGATCGTTTCGTTTACTTTAACGCCGATGCTTGCGGCACGTTTGATCAAACGACCGAAAGAGCAGGAAAACGTCGAGCCGAAACCCGAAATTTCGGGCGACGGAATGATCGAAAATCATCACACAGCAGAAAAACAAGAAGCGCATTCTTCAAAAGAAAGCTGGTTTTACAGCAAGATCGACGGAGCATATACGTCGCTTTTGAAATTTTCGATGGCGCATCGCTGGCTGATTATTTTGCTTTGCGTTCTTGTTTTCATCTGTATTATTCCGCTGTTTATGTTTGTCGGAAAGAACTTTCTGCCGGTTGACGATCAATCGCAGTTTGAAGTTTCGGTTCGTGCGCCCGAAGGATATTCGCTTTCGGCTTCGTCGCAACTTTTTGAAAGAATTGCAGGCGAAATCAGACAGATGCCGGGCGTAACGGCAACGCTCGTAACGATCGGCGGCGGACAACAACAAGTCGTTAATTCAGGTTCAATTTACGTCAAACTTTCGGACATCAAAGACCGCGCAAAATCGCAGGAACAAATGATGTCGGACGCACGCGAAGTTCTCAAAAAGTTTCCGCCCGAACTCCGTACCGGCGTTCAGCAGGTTCAAGCGTTTTCAGGCGGCGGTTTCCGCAATGCGAACGTGCAGTTTTTGATCTCGGGACCCGATCTGAAAAAACTCGATGAATATTCGAGCAAGATTCTGGAAAGAATGAAGCAGATTCCCGACGCGGTTGACGTCGATTCGACATTGATCAGCGGAAAGCCCGAAGTTCAGCTTGAAATCGACCGCGATACGGCGGCTGATCTCGGCGTTCGCATCGGCGATATTTCGCAGGCATTGAACACGCTCGTTGCCGGACAGGAAGCGACGACGTTTAATCAAGGAAACGATCAATACGAAGTTCGTGTTCGTGCAATAAATACTTTCCGCACCGACGTCGAAGGCTTGAAACGAATGATCGTTCCGTCAGCCAAAGTCGGTTGGGTGACACTCGACCGCCTTGTGAAAGTAAAGACAGGAACGGGACCGAGTTCGGTTGACCGTGTAAACCGTCAGCGTCAAGTGACGCTTTTGGCAAATACGAAACCCGGCGGTTCGGCGGCAAGCATTACGGCGGCGATTGATGAATACGTAAAGAATTTGAATCTTCCGGCGGAATATAAAACGGGTTACGTCGGACAATCGAAAGAGATGGGCAAAGCCGGATTTTACTTTCTGCTCGCGTTTACGCTGTCATTTATTTTTATGTATATCGTTCTCGCGGCGCAGTTTGAATCATTTATTCACCCGATCACGATTTTGCTGACGCTGCCGCTCTCGATTCCGTTCGGTATTCTGTCGCTGCTTCTGGCAGGGCAAACCGTCAACATCTTTTCGGGCTTAGGTTTACTGCTTCTTTTCGGGGTTGTAAAGAAAAACGCGATTTTGCAAATTGACCATACGAACCAGCTTAGAAGTTACGGAATGTCGCGCTACGATGCGATCATCCGCGCAAACCGCGACCGTCTGCGTCCGATCTTGATGACGACGATCGCGCTCGTGGCGGGAATGATTCCGCTCGTCGTTTCGACCGGAGCAGGCGCGGGAACAAACCGTTCGATC
>DAITPE010000376.1:0-5896 GCA_036833775.1 Pyrinomonadaceae bacterium
AGAGATCGAGCTTAATAAAAAGAAAAAAATTTTAGACCGTCTGAAAGACAAGCTCGCCGACCGCGAAGAAGAAATGGCTGATCTGCGTGCCGAATTAGACCAATTCGAGGCGCAGTATAAGATGGAAGTGGCGCGTTATTACGCCGAATTCGACGAAATAGAGGCGCAAATCGCCGAAGAAGAAGCCAAGCTCGTGCCGGACGACGAAGAAATAAAAAAACGCGCCGAAGAACTCCGCAAACGCGCCGAAGAATCCGCCGCCGATGCCGAAGACATTCACGACTGTTCGCAAAAATGGCGACCGAGCCTCGAAGCGAAAAAGGCTTATCACAATCTCGCGCG
This sequence comes from Pyrinomonadaceae bacterium, assembly GCA_036833775.1. Taxonomy (GTDB): domain Bacteria; phylum Acidobacteriota; class Blastocatellia; order Pyrinomonadales; family Pyrinomonadaceae; genus JAJQRF01. The sequence continues at coordinate 343 of DAITPE010000376.1, forward strand.
CATCATTCATCCCGATCTTGCGCTCGACAAGGATGAAAAAGAACGCCGTCACGTTTTGATGGCAAAATTGAACGAAGCTTATTCTGCCGGCGATCAAAATCGTTTGAACAAGCTCGTCGAAGATTTTCGCGATGCGCCCGAACTCGTGCGCGGCGATTCGATCGGCGACGAACTCGTGCGCACGATTCGTCAATTGTGGCAGGTCAAAAATCGTCTGAAGGAATTGATCGTCGAAAAGGAAAAAACCGAACTTTCCGAACTTTACACTCTGCGCGAAAAATCCGAAGCCGAAATGCGCGAAGGCAAAAATCTGCTCAGACAAATGGGCGAACGCGCCAAAACTCATATTTTGAAAGCGCAAAGACGTTTGACGAATTTGAAAAATCTGAACATCGCGCAGGAAGAATACGTGCAGGAAAAATACGGAATGGACATTAACGAGTTTCGTAAATAGTTCTCTGCTTTTAATTTACGAAAAATCTGTTATTATAAATTGTTTTTTTTAATTTAAATTCTTTTGAGGACGACGATGAAAAATATTGTGAAGATTTTCTTGGTTTTGGTTCTTTTCTGCACGGCTGTTTTGGCTGACGACGGAAATATGGGAAACGGCAATAAAAACTGTCAAAGCGGTTGTTTGGTTGAAAATCAAACGATGCCTGTTGACAAGGACAATGCCGAAAACACGGTCATCAAATTTGTCAGACAATATTTGTTATCGATTTTCGGCTAATAAGGAAAGTATTAAAGGAAAAGCCTCGAGATTTTAATTTCGAGGCTTTTTTATGTTTAAAGTTTGATCGGTTCGACGTGAAATTTGCCCGAAGTTTGGTTTTCCGTGTGACAAACGCCGACGATCTTGCCGAGAATTTCGATCTCGCTTTCATCAAATAAAAGCGGTTCGGAATCGTTCGTTTCCAAACAAACGATTCCGAAATCGGCGTCGTAAAATCCGAAATATATTTCATCGGTCGCTTTTTCCGAAATTGCCGTCAAATCTCCGCGCACGATCTTAATCGGTGCAACAACGGCAAGCGAATTTTGTTTCAGACCGAAATTTTTCAGTTTTTGATTTTGAATTTTGATTGCTTGAATATTTTCGTATTTTGAAAGTTCGGCAGGCAAAACGAGTTCGAGATTTTCAGCATTGTCCGTATTTTCCGCCGGATTTCTATCGAAAATCGGCGAATTTTTAGCTTGCAGAACCATTTCAAAATCCTTGATTATATTTTTCGCCGCTTCTTCGCCGATATACGTTCGGGAAATCTGAACCGCATCGGTCAAACAAAGCGTCGCCAAAACGAAATCGTCCAAAAATACCAAACATTTGATTTTCGTCTGCATGGTTTCGACGAGATAAGCCTTATTTTCGCTTTTACTTAAAATTTTGAGTGCCTTTTCCGCCGTTTTCAGCGCGTCTGCAAATTTATGTTCGGAAAAATATATCTGCGCTTTCGTATCGAGCGAAAAACCTTCGCGCGTGCGGTCTTTGATCTGTTTGAAGGTTTTCGTCGAACAATCAATCAGTTGGTGCGCTTTGACGAAATTTTCCTGTAATTTGTAAAGCTGTGCGAGATTATTTTCAACCGTTCCAAGGTAGATTTTGTGTTGCGCTTTTTGATAATAAAAACGCGCTGATTCAAGTTTTTCTAAGGCTTCTTTGCGATAACTCAATTCATTGCTGGCAATGCCGAGCGCATTATAAAAATCGCCTTTCAAACAATTATCGCCAAACTCCAAAAAATCATTTTCAAGGTTTTGAAGAAGTTTAATTATTTCAGAATACTTGTTTTCTGCAATTAAAATCAGACATTTGGTAATTTGTGAATAAAGAACCGAGTAATTAGATTTTGAAAGTCGGTGTGATTCCAGTTCATCGAGCCACGCTTTTGCTTCATTCAATTCGCCGCTTCGCCAATAAGCCAAAGCAAGATAATTTTCACATTCGGCAATTTTTTGCGTTTCGTAGATTTCTAAAAATTTTTGTCTGGCTTCGGTTAATAAATCCTTCGATCTCGTTTGCGAATTAGGAATTTGCTTATTGTGTCCGAGAAATCCGATCAATGCGCCGCACCGCAGAAGAATTTCGGCGGCATCTTTTGTTTCAAAACCTTTTGTTTGCGGAGATTTGGAAATATCTTCCCAGATTTCTTTGACAGCGGTCAGTGCACTTTCGTATTTGCCGCTTCTTTCCATTTGAAATATTTCTTTGGCAAGAATCGCCGGCTGAATTGCAAGTTGTGTGTGGAGAGTTTTCATAACTTACCTAATTTTTTTGGTATTATAAGCGCGATACGAAAAGGTATCAAGAGAAAAAACAATATTTGTCGAGGAAAATATGAAAAACACATTAAAATTTGCTTTGATTATCGCGCTTTTCTGCACATCCGTTTTTGCTGACGGAAATATGGGCGGCGGCGGATTTACAGACGGAAATATGGGCGGCGGCGGTAAAACCTGCACGAACAATTGTTTAGCGGAAAATCAAACGAAAAACGAAGCGAGCGATTCAAAGGGTTCGATTTTGGAAATAATCGAAAATTATCTAATTTCAATCTTCGAATAAGATATAAGAAAAATTGTGGGATTGACGTATTGAAACTTAAAACAGATAAATTCAATACGGATATAATCCTTAAAAGTTTTTCGGATTATTTTGCGAAGGTGCGGAAATTTCATTGATCTTTTTTTCCGCCTTAATTTGATTTGAAGCCAATTTAACGATCTTTTCCTGCGAATTTTCAATTTGCTTTTCAAAAATTTCGTTAAAAACTTCAAGACATTCCTGCCTGACAAATGCTCTCATTTGGTCGGAAAGTATTAGTGTATTTAAATTGTCCTGTTTCGGGATGAATTTTTCGCCTTCACCCGTTAAAAGCCAATGCACCGAATATGAAGTTTTCTCGGCAATTTTGAGCAAAACTTCCGTTTCCGGCAATCTGCCTCTCAGATAATTTCTTGCTGCCTGATAAGAAATATCGAGAATCTGCGCCATCTCCATCGGCTGTTTTGTTCCGCAGATTTCAACTAATCTTTCGACATAAGAATTTTTTTTCTCGATTTCTAATTTCTCGCTTGACATGGTAAAACAATTGTGTCATATTTTACACACTTGTTCAATCAGTCAGCAACGATTAACAACAAAACTGAGAAATTGACAACAAGACAGACTTGGGTAAACAAAAATTGACAATTATCTTTTTTTCTTCTTGGATTGTTAAGTTTTGGAGTCAATTTCTCAGTATAAAAAATTCTTAAAGTTTCGCGACTAACTGCGCCTTGCAGTTGACGCGAACCGGGGGAAACGGTGTGGGAGACGTTTCCCTCGTCAAATTTTAAACGCGAAAAAAAAGCGATTCGAAAAATTTCGAATCGCTTTTTTACTTTAAATTTACACAAGTCATCTTGTATCAAAAAAACCTGAGATTTTCGATCATCGAAAGTAATTTTTCAAAGTCCGGCGGTTTTACCAAATGAGAATTAAAACCTGTATTCTCTGAATTTTGGATGTCTCGGGCTTCTCCGTATCCGCTCAACGCGATCATATAAACCGAACACAGTCTTTCATTTGCACGAATTGCAGAAGCAACATCGTGACCATTCATATTTCCCGGCAAGCCGATGTCGCAGATAATTATATGCGGAATAAATTTATCGGCTTTTATTAACGCAGCTTCACCGTCCGACGCAATTTCGACTTCGTGTTGGTTCATCTCCAACAAAATCTGTAATGCATCGGCAGAATCAGCGTCATCTTCGACAATTAAAATGCGGTGTGAAATCTTTTCCATTTTTCAGCCGAGTTTTCGTCATTCTCTTACGACCTCTAATCGAAACGCACAACATTTAAGTCTTAGGGGCAGAAGACGAATTTGTAAATAAAAAATTGTTATTAGTTAAAAGTGAACCGCTATATATTAGCAAAATAAGTAAAGATTTTAAATCGCATTTTCGCGTGATAAGCCTAAAATTTACAAATCTTTTAAAAACTTCAAATATTTTGCGAGGCAGCAAAGGCAGACGACCAAGCCCATTGAAAATTATAACCGCCGAGCCAACCCGTTACATCAATGACTTCGCCGATAAAATATAGATTTTTTACCTTTTTCGATTCCATTGTTTGCGAAGAAAGTTCGTTTGTATCCACTCCGCCGAGCGTCACTTCGGCTTTATGAAATCCTTCGGTTTCGGAAAATTTCACTTGCCAATTATTTAAATTATCGGCAATTTTTTCGATCTGCTTACGATTCAAACGATTGAGCGGCTGATTCGGAAAATTTTCTTGAGTAAAAACTTCGGCGAAACGATTCGGCAGGAACTTGGCAAGAAAATTATCGAGATTTTGTTTGCTTTCGAGATTTTTTTCGAGCAGTTCAAACGCATCCGAATCGGGCAACAGATCGAAAGAAACGGCTTTTTCTTTTTGCCAATAATTCGAGATTTGTAAAATTGCCGGACCGGACAAACCGCGATGCGTGAAAAGTATGTTTTCGCGGAAAGAAGTTTTTCCGCACGACACGATCGTGTCAACCGAAATTCCGGCAAGTTTTTTAAACGATTGTTCAATTTTTTCAAAAACGAGCGGAACGAGCGAAGGACGCGTTTCGACGATTTTCAAACCGAACTGACGCGCGATCTTAAAGCCGAAATCCGTCGCGCCGATCTTCGGAAAAGAAAGTCCGCCCGTCCCAATGACTAAAGATTTACCCGAAAAATTTCCTTGATTCGTTTCGATCTCGAAAAATTCTTTTTTCGCAACATTTTTTACCGAACAATTCGTGCGAATTTCGACTTTTCCGTTTCTGCATTCGTTCAGAAGCATTTCGACGATGCGGCGTGAAGAATCTTTGCAGAAAAGCTGACCAAGTTTTTTTTCGTAAAATTCGATCTTGTGTTTTTTGACAAGCTCGATAAAATCCTGCGGCGTGTAGCGTGCGAGAGCGGATTTACAGAAATGCGGATTTTTTGAAATAAAATTTTCAGCTTTCGTGCCGACGTTCGTAAAATTGCAACGACCACCGCCGGAAATCAGGATTTTTCGCCCGACTTGAGCATTGTGTTCGACAACGAGAACTTTGTGCCCGCGTTTTCCCGCTTCAGCCGCGCAAAAAAGTCCCGCCGCGCCGCCGCCGATGATGATCGCGTCAAATTTCATTCGCTCAAAAATATCTTTCCTGCAAAATCTTCGTGTGATGCGCCGCGTGACCGAACATTATGTAGGCAAGTGCACGAACCGAAACGGGAAAACCGCTCGCCGTTCCGCGCAGAACCCAAGCGGTGTCGGGAAAACTATTTAATAACAATAAATTAGCGCGGCGCAAAAGCGAAAATTCTTCGAGCATTTCGGCGATCGTGCGTTGGTTGAAATCGCTGTTTGCGATGTATTCGTTTTCGTCGAAAGTTTCGAGTGGCGTTTCATCTTTACGTGAAATACGGAAAATTCGATAAGCGAAAACTCTTTCCGCATCGATTATATGACCGAGAACTTCTTTGATCGTCCATTTTCCTTCTGCGTATGCGAATAAACCTTTTTCTTCGGAAATGGAAGCAAAAA
>DAITPE010000377.1:0-5893 GCA_036833775.1 Pyrinomonadaceae bacterium
CGGAAGTTGACGAAATTATTTTTTGGCTGACGGGTTATGACGAACAGAGTTTACAAAAAATCATCGAAAATAAAACTGATTTCGAGACTTTTTTCAATCAAGCACCGAAAATCAATCCGAATGTTTCAAAAATAACGGGCGTGATTTGCGGTTATCGCGTCGAAGAGATCGAAGACGAAATTATTCAAAAGGTTCGTTATTTGGATAAATTGATCGATGAATTGGCGAAAGGTAAGACGATGGAGAAAATCTTAAGAAAATAAAGTGAAATACGCGAACAGCGATAAAAATCTGTAAGCACCGAATTGTGAAAAGCATTGTTGATGAATAAACGTCAGCGATGCTTTTTTGTTAAGAAAAACTTGTTTATTCATCTTGGCGATAACTCTCTACAAATGCGTTTTTGAAATTCAAATTGATCGCCGCAAGCTCATTAAGTTTAAAGTTCACATTAACTTGGTGCAAAAAATCAAAATAATTAGAAAAAAATATGTTATAAAGATTCAATCAAAAAATGAATATTCGCCCCCGAAAACGAGATTTTTGCGCGCAGTTTATTTTTGTAATTGCTCTGCTTTTAAGCGGTTTTAATGCAAAAATAACCGCGCAGGAATACGGCTTCGACACTTGGACAACGGCGAACGGTTTGCCGCAAAACACTGTCACTGGAATCGCACAAACTCCCGACGGTTATTTGTGGATTTCGACTTTCGACGGCTTGGCGCGTTTTGACGGCGTGAAGTTTACGATCTTCGATAAAGGCAAGACAAAAGGCATTTTGAATAATCGGTTTTCAGAGCTTTTTGTTGATAAACAGGGAATAATTTGGGCAACTACCGAAAACGGTGCGATCACGATCTATCAAAACGGAGTATTTTCCTCGCATCAATTTCCTGAAACATCAAATAGTGCGATAACTATCGTTGCAGATACTGATGGAAATGCCCTAATTGAAACAAATACCGGATATTACTACTTAAAAGAGGGTAATTTTATTCCAACAGGAAACAATAAAGAACCAAACATCAAACAAATCTATGCCGCAAAATCCGGTGCAAAATGGACATTCCGGGCAGACGGAACCACAAGATTTAAGAGTGGAAACACGACAAATTATTCACTTGTTTTGCCGTCTGAATATTTGAATCCAAATGCAAAATTTCAGTATTTAGAAGATTCTCAAGGAACTTTATGGCTTACGACCAAAGACAAAATTTATCGGTTGGCAGAAGGAAACGTAACGGTTTTTACCAAAAATGAAATTCCGGCTTTAGGCAACTTAACTCCGTTTGTGTTTTTTGATGATGCGGAGGGAAATGTTTGGTTAATTCTCGGCAATTCCGATACGGCACGAAATTTAGATTGGCAACTGGTGAAATTTAAAAACGGAGAAATTGCAACTTACAATCTTGGCAAATCAGTTAATGCGACTCAGGGAATTACTGACCGCGAAGGAAATTTTTGGTTGGCAACGACTGCCGGTCTGCGGCGGTTACGACCTCAGCTTATTTCGACCTTATCCGTCAATAACGGTTTGGTCAGCAACGAAATTTATCCGATTTTGCAAACAAGCAAAGGTGATATTTTCATCGGCACGGTTCAAGGGGTAAATCGTTACTCAGATGGAAAAGTCACAAATTTAGGACTTAAATACTCAGACAATTTCCCTTTTCCGCTTTATATGCGTGGTTTTTGGGAAGATAAACAAGGAAAAGTTTGGCTGGGCTATCAAGGGGAAGGCGGATTCGGGCGATATGAAGAGCCTTCATCCGTCAAACGAATAGGAATTCACGATTTGCCAAACGGTGTGACCGATTTTGCTTCCGACCTGGAAGGAAATATTTGGATGGCAACCGAAGAAGGTTTATTCCAATACCGAGATGATAAAGAAACTGCCCATTACACGACTAAAGACGGTTTAAGCAATGAAAAAATAATTACGCTTCATTTTGACCGTAACGAAAATCTTTGGTTGGGAACTTTTGACGGCTTATCACTTTTCAAAGATGGCAAATTTACGAATTTTGCCGAGGTGGAAAATAGTCCGAAAGGTTTTGTTCGCGCAATTTACGAAGATGCGGACGGCGTTTTGTGGTTTGGCACTTACGGCGACGGTTTGGTTCGTTTCAAAGACGGAAAATTTTTCAATTACCGCGTTGAAGACGGACTTTTCAACAACGGCGTTTTCGCAATTTTGGAAGACGAGCGCGATAATTTTTGGATGTCATCGAATCGCGGAATTCATCGTGTCAGTAAACAGGAATTAAACGATTTTGCGGACGGGAAAATCCCGAAACTGAACAGCGTTTCCTACGATGAAAAAGACGGAATGCTCAACGCCGAATGCAACGGCGGACGAATTCCTTCGGCGATAAAAACGAAGGACGGAAAATTCTGGTTTGCAACGATGGGCGGCGTGGCGATCATTGATCCGAGTGCCGAAAAATCAAACCCGAACGCGCCGCCCGTAATGATCGAAAATATATCGGTTGACAGGAAATCCGCGATCCCAAATCCGAACTCCGAAATCGAAATGTTTCCCGGTCAGGCGTTTCTCGAAATAAATTACACAGGTTTGAGTTTTATCAAATCCGAGCAAATCAAGTTCAAATATAAACTCGAAAATTTTGAAGAAAATTGGGTAGAAGTGGGAAAAGTGCGAACGGCGAATTATTCGTATTTGCCTGCCGGAAATTACACTTTTCGCGTGATCGCCGCCAATTCGGACGGCGTTTGGAACAGTGAAGGCGCGAGTTTGCAGATAATCGTTCACCCGTATTTTTATCAAACTTGGCGGTTTCGCGCTTTAGTGGCGTTGGCGTTGGCATTGATAATTGTTTTGGTCTATCGCTATCGCATTTCGCATTTACAGGAAATTGCCGAAACAAAAACGGCGTTTTCACGGCAGCTTATCGAATCGCAGGAAGTGGAAAGAAAGCGAATTGCGACCGAATTGCACGACGGTTTAGGACAAAGTTTGGTCGTTATCAAAAATCGTGCGACGCTCGGAATCAAAAAGGCGGACGATTTGGAAAGAGTTACGAAAGAACTGAACAATATTTCCGAATCTGCGACGCAAGCATTAGACGAAGTGCGCGAAATTACCAACAATCTGCGTCCGCAGTTGCTCGACCGTTTGGGTTTGATGAAAGCGATAAACTCAATGATTAAAAAGGTTTCGGGCGTTGTCGAGATCGAAAGCGAGATTGATTCGATTGACAAAATCTTTAATGAAAACGAAGAGATCGGCATTTACCGAATCGTGCAGGAATCGCTCAATAATGTGATAAAACACGCGGAAGCAACGCTGGTAAAAGTCCAAATAAAACGAACTGAAAATTTTGTTTTAATCAAAATTAAGGATAACGGCAAAGGTTTTAATATTGAAGATTCTAAAAAAAGCGGACTCGGTTTGGTCGGATTGAAAGAACGAAGTCAGTTGTTGAACGGTGAATTATTAATTGATTCGAAAATTGGCAAAGGAACAAAAATCGAGGTTAAAATTCAAACGCCGAAATAATTATGGAGAATATCACGATTATCATCGCCGACGACCATCCGATCGTTCGCAAGGGATTGCGCGAAACGATCGAAGAAGAAAGCAATTTTGTCATTTTGGCTGAAGTAAATAACGGGCGTGAAGCGATCGAAGCGATCGAAAAATTCAGTCCAAAGGTGACGATTTTAGATGTTGATATGCCGATAATGAACGGTTTTGACGTGGCGCGTGAGATCAAATCGAGAAAATTTCCGACCGAAATAATTTTTATGACGATGCACCGCGACGAAGATATGTTTAACGAAGCGATTGACCTCGGCGCGAAAGGTTTTATTCTCAAAGACAGTGCGCTCGGCGATATTGTCGAATGTTTGAAAGCGGTTGCGTCGAAAAATCATTTTACGAGTCATTCGCTGACATCATTTCTTATAAATCGCAGCCGTCGGGCTGTTCAGCTAACCGAAAAACAGCCTTCGATCAACGATTTAACTCCGTCGGAACGCAAAGTTTTAAAACTCATCGCCGAAAATCTGACCAGCAAAGAAATCGCCGAAAATCTTTTTATCAGCCTCAGAACCGTCGAAAAACACCGCGAAAATATTTGTCAGAAACTCGATCTGCAAGGCAGTCATTCGCTTTTCAAATTCGCCGTCCAAAATAAATCGAAATTACTTTAAAACACACAATCCGAAATCCGAAATCCAAAATCCGAAATTGAAATACGTAGTTCCACGTATGAATTTTACGTGGAAGTGCGAATTCCAACTGATTTATTTAAGTCATATTCTAATAATGCGGCTACCCCTATTTTTAATGATTGGTAAAAGCTAAAGAAAGTTGTCGCTGTAGTTGATGATTTTGCCAGAAATTTAAATAACAGCAAGTGAGATAAATAGAATGAATTCTAAAAAAATGAACAGAATAAAAAAGAATATCAAGTCGGGAAAAGTGATTTTCTTTGTTACGTTGCTTTTATTATTGGCTCAAGGCGTTATTAATGTGAACGCTTCTGAATCGGCACAAAGTAAGAAACGTTTGGTGCAAGTGCTTTATGTAATCCCAAAAGGTCAAACGGCTAAACCCGGTGCAAATCAAGTATTTGCGGCGATTATGAAAATTCTTCAGAAACATTATCACGAACAGCTCGGCGTTACTTTCGGTTTGAAATCTCCTTTAGTAACGACTACCGCCATTAGTGAAGATGCCGCCGCCGCGATTGACTGGAACAAAAACGCCAAATTGGTCAAAACCGTTCTCGCGGATGATTACGTTAATAATGAGAATATTGTAATTACGGTGCTGGAAGGCACCAGCGGAGACCCGGGTGGCAGTTGGAATATTGTCAAAATGACTGGCGGTTTGTGGAATGAAGCCTATAAAACTTACCAGGAAAATCCTGATAATCTGCCCAATTTCTTGCACGGATGGTCTCATGAATTGGGTCACGCTTTCGGCTTGTTTCACACTTCGGATGCAAAACCCTGCTTTGCGAAAAAAGGTGTTGATTTGGGTAAGCTTCCGAGTTTGATTATGCAAAAGGGCGAGGATAAAGGTGCAGTTTATAATTACCCGTTTCTCGAACAAGAGAAAAAAATGCTTTTGGATCCCGATTACATGCCTGAATGCCGTTCGCTGCTTAATGAACCCGGTGCGCCTGCCCGTCCGCACTCAAGTCTGCATTTGAGATATTCAAATTTGGCGATGGCACCGAAACCGCCTGCACCGAGATACGTGACTCTGGACAATCAGGCGGGTTACGTCGCTGAAATGACAATTATGTATAACACTTATTACAACATCGGCGGAGTCAATGTTCCGATGCCCGCAGTTGAAAAAACAGGTGAAGTAAGTTTCGGTTTCAGAAAACGCATCGAAGTTCCCAGCGATATTCCTAATTTACCAATTAATGTCTTTGTCAAAGGATTTGGAACGAACAAGAATGACTTGCTTTCAACCAATCTTTCAAACAATTTCAACGGAACCATCTGTTATAAAATTTGGGGAACGATTTTCAGCCCTCAAATTGCCGGTTGTTAATTCTCAACTCAATGGACGCTTAATCTAAAAAGGTATTCAAATACTCTTTGATTTGAGCGTCTATCTTGTAGTTTTACAAATCAAATGAAAGTTTTAATTGTTGACGACAATAAACAAGTCCGCGAACTTTTGCGTGATTATCTCCCGACTTCGTTTGACGAAATCTTTGAATGCGAGGACGGCGGCGAAGCTGTTTCGTTTTTCAAAAAACATCAGCCCGATTGGGTTTTGATGGATTGGGAAATGCCGAAAATGAACGGAATTACGGCGATTCGCCAAATAATCAATGAATTTCCGACTGCAAATATCTGTATGGTGACGGCTTTTGACGACGAAGAAATTCGCCGCGAAGCATTA
>DAITPE010000378.1:0-5869 GCA_036833775.1 Pyrinomonadaceae bacterium
GCGATCGGCGAAACTTATGTGGTGACGGTTGCAAACTCGAAAAAATACAACTTTGCAAATCCGAGCCAAGTAGTTAATTTGACCGGAAACGTCGGCGAAATGAATTTTATCGGTCAGGAATAATATTTTTGAACGAGCAATATAAAAAGCGTGAATTATGACGATTCGCGCTTTTTGTTTTGGAAAAAGATGTTCTTAAATGATTTTATTTGCCGCATTTTCTTAGTAAAATAGTAAGAGTCGGATTTTTATAAACGAAGAAAGTCTAATGAAAGTTGAGAACAAAATAATTCTCGTCACGGGTGGCGCGAACGGAATCGGAAAGGCTTTGTGCGAAAGATTTTATGCGGACGGCGCGGAGAAAATTTATGTTGCCGACATTGATCTTGAAAATGCCGAAAAGGTAGCGCAAAGCGTTGATGGAAAGGCTTTTCGGCTCGATGTTGCGGACGAAGCGAATTGCAAAGCGGTCGTTGAAGCAATCTTAAACGAAGCGGGCAGAATTGATTTTATCGCGTCGAATGCGGGAATCGGCGGCGCGGAAGGTTCTTTGGAAGTTGCGAATGACGTTTGGCGGAACATTTACGAAATAAATGTTTTGTCGCACGTTTTTCTGGCGCGCGCAGCGTTTCCTTCGATGATCGAAAACGGTTTCGGTGCATTTATGATAACTTCTTCCGCCGCAGGACTTTTGACGCATCCGACCGCCGCGCCTTATGTCGTTTCAAAACACGGCGCGGTTGCTTTAGCGGAAAGTTTTGCGATCGAATTCGGCGATAAAGGGATTTATGTTTCGTGTCTGTGTCCGCAAGGCGTGAAAACCGATCTGATCATGGGCGAAGACAATCCGAGCAATTTTTTGATGGCGGAAGCGATCACGTCGGAAGAATGTGCCGACGCGGTTGTGAAAGCGTTGGAAAAAGAAAGTTTTTTGATCTTGCCGCATGAAGAGGTCGGACAATATATAATTAATAAAGCCGAAAACCGCGACCGTTGGCTGCACAGTTTACGAAAAATCCGCGCGGCGGTTTTGGCACAAAGAGAAAGTTTTAGAAAATAAAAAATATGAAAGTTTTTTTGACAGGCGCGACGGGTTATGTCGGTTCGGCGGTGGCGGACAGATTGAAAGGTCGCGGTTATCAAATTTTGGGTTTGGCGCGAAATGATGAAGCGGAAGCGAAATTGATTGAAAAAAAGATCGAAACGGTTCGTGGTTCGCTTGAAGATTTCGACGTTTTGAAAACGGCGGCGCGTGAAGCTGACGCGGTGATTCACACTGCGTTCAGTCATAATTTCGACGATTACAACGATGCTGTAAAGCTTGACAGGGAAGTGATTAAAGCATTTTCGGAAGCTTTGACGCAGACGAATAAGCCTTTAATTACAACATCGAGTTCGGCGGTTTTGGGCAATACGAGACACAATGAAGCCGACGAAGACTATCCTTTCGGCGAAAACAGCCCGCGCAAATTTCGCGGCGAAGCCGAGCGCGACGTTTTGCAGCTTTCTTCAAAAGGAATTCGTCCGATCGTTTTGCGTTTGCCGCTTTTTGTTTACGGTCGTTCGGGAAGTTCTTTCGTGCCGTTTGTGATAAATCAGGCGAAGCAAGCGGGAACGGCGAACTATGTCGAATCGGGCGAACAAAAAGTTTCGGCGGTTCACGTTGATGACGCTGCCGATCTTTATTTTCTCGCGCTCGATACAAGCACGGCAAAAGGTTTGTATAATGTCGCGGCGGAAAGCGTTTCGATGAAGGAAATGAACGAAGCGGTCGCGCGGCTTTTGGATATGAAAGCGAAAAGCATTCGAGAAGAAAAAGCGCGTGAACAATTCGGAAAAATGTTCGATTTTTTATCGATCAATAATCAGCTCGACGCTTCAAAGGCGAAACGCGATTTGAAATGGATTCCGCGCGATTATTATTCGATTTTGGATGATATTGAAAACGGTTCTTATCGAAAATTAAAGGAGTAAATTTTTATGAACAAACGAAAATTGGGAAGTGATCTGGAAGTTTCGGAAATCGGTTTAGGTTGTATGGGAATGAGCGCGTTTTATTCGGGACGCGACGACGAAGAATCGATCAAAACGATTCATCGCGCACTCGAATTGGGTGTGAATTTTCTCGATACGGCGGAAATGTATGGACCATACACGAATGAAGAATTGGTCGGAAAAGCGATCAAAGGAAAACGCGATCAGTTTGTAATTGCAACGAAATTCGGCATTTATCCCGATCCGAATAATCCGAAAAATCGAATTATCGACGGAAAACCCGAAACAATTCGCAAAGCGGTCGAAGGAAGTTTGAAGCGTTTGCAGATCGAAACGATCGATCTTTATTATCAGCATCGAATCGACACGAATACGCCGATCGAAGAAACGGTTGGCGAAATGGCGAAGCTTGTTGAAGAAGGAAAAATTAAATATTTGGGACTTTCCGAAGCCAGCGCAGAAACTCTGCGCCGCGCGTCGAAAGTTCATAAAATCACGGCTTTGCAGTCGGAATATTCGCTTTGGACGCGCGACGTCGAAGACAACGATGTTTTAGCGGTTTGCCGCGAATTAGGTATCGGCTTTGTTGCTTACTCGCCTTTGGGGCGCGGATTTCTTTCGGGTAGTTTTCAGAAATTCGAAGACATTCCCGAAGACGATTACCGACGTTTTTCGCCGCGTTTTCAAGGCGAGAATTTCGACAAAAATCTCGAACTGGTGAAAAAGGTCGAAGAAATCGCGGCTGAAAAAGGCGTGACGGCTTCGCAGCTTGCGCTTGCTTGGGTTTTGGCGCAAGGTCAGGACATCGTACCGATTCCGGGAACGAAACGCCGCAAATATCTCGAACAAAATGCAGCATCATCGGAAATCATTTTGAGTCAGGAAGAACTCGCGGCGATCGAAGACGTTTTTCCGAAAGATGCCGCGTCAGGACTTCGTTATCCCGAAGAAATGATGAAGACGGTAAATGCTTAAAATATAAAAAGATAAGTCGCATTTTGTGAAAATTGAAATGTTTCAATAAAATGTTGACTTATAAATTTTGAGTGATATAATCTAATTGTAACAAATTAAGTTACAATTAGATTGCCGAAGTTTGAAAATAAATTTTGCGAGGAAATCTAAAAAATGAGCGATGAAAAAATTGTGTTGGTTGCGCGTTTGAAAGTTAGAGAAGATGCGGTCGAAGCAGCGAAAAATGCGGCGTTGGCGATTGTTGCCGATTCGCGTGCTGAAGAAGGTTGTGTAAATTACGATGTTCATCAGGCGATCGACGATCCGACGGTTTTCGTTTGGCACGAAACTTGGAAAAGCAAAGCCGCGATCGACGAACATTTTCAAACTTCGTTTTTTCTGGATTTCTTTGAAAAAGTCGGTAAATTGAAAATTGACGATCCGGTTATTACGCTGACGAAAATGATCAGCGAGAAAGAATGATTTTATTAAATTAATGTAGGGAAGGAGAAGAAAATTATGGCGAAAAGAAGTGCGAAAACAAATTGGCAAGGCGGTTTGGTTGACGGAAAAGGAACGATGGCTTTGGGAAGCGGTGCGTTTGAAGGCGCATTTTCGTTCAATACGAGAATGGGCGAAGAACCGGGAACGAATCCCGAAGAATTGATCGGCGCGGCTCTTGCGGGTTGTTTTACGATGGCTTTGTCGGCATCTTTGGAAAAAGCGGGACATAAAGCGACGGAAATAAACACGGACGCAAAAGTAGATTTCGGCAAAGATGATGCGGGTTTTGCCATCAAATTCATCGACCTTGAAACAAAAGCGCAGGTTGAAGGAATTGGAGATGAAGAATTTCAGCAAATCGCTGCGAAAACAAAGGAAACTTGCCCCGTCAGCAAAGCACTTGCGGCAACGCAGATCAATTTGACGGCAAGTTTGGTAAAATAACTTTTGAAAAGTTAAAATAACGAGAAGAGTTATTAAAATTATTAGAGCGATATTATTTAGGAGATTAAAATGGGAGATTTTGCAAAAGCAGTAACAGATACAAATTTTGAAACAAATGTTTTAGGTTCGGACAAACCGGTTTTGGTTGATTTTTGGGCGGAATGGTGCGGACCGTGCCGAATGATCGCGCCTGCGGTCGAAGCCGTTGCCGAAGAAATGGACGGAAAAGCGAGCGTTTATAAGATGAATGTGGACGAAAATATGAATGTTCCGCAGCGTTTTGGGATTCGCGGAATTCCGACCTTGATCGTGTTCAAAAACGGACAAGAACAAGAACGTATCGTCGGCGCGGTTTCGCGTGAAGCGATCGCCAAAGCGGTCGAAAAATATGTGAATTAACAAAATTTTGTCAAAGCGTTCGGAATTGAAAACGAACGCTTTGATTTTGATTTTGAATATTCCTAAACAAATATATACGAATATTATGGATAAAAAATTATCGCCGGAAGCACTTTCAATGATCGCAGAAAGATTTAAGGTTTTATCGGAACCTTTGCGCTTGCGTATCTTGCATTTGCTTCAAGACGGCGAAAAAAGCGTTGGCGAGCTGACCGAAGCGATCGCGACCAGCCAACCTAATGTTTCCAAGCATTTAAAGATTCTTCAGGATGCCGGAATCGTGAAACGAAATCAGGTCGGCAACACGGTTTATTATTCGATCGCCGATCACGGGATTTTCGTTTTGTGCGAAGCCGTTTGCGATTCGCTCGAAGAACGCGTGAAAAAGCAAGCCGATATTTTTATCCGAATCTAAAAGCGTTTATTCTTCGGAATCTTCAATCCCGATCGTCACCGCATAAGTTCCGGTTTTGTCATCTTCCCATTCTTTTTCGCCGCTTGCGGTGAGCGAATCGCCTTTTTTGTATTTTGCAGAAACGCGGTGCAAAAGTTTGTCTTTTCCTTCTTCTTTCAAATAATCTTCAACTTTTCCGGCTAAGTCTTCAATTTTTATTTTGTCCTTGATGATTCCTGTAACTACGCCCGGAAGCGGCACGAGATCGATCGGGTTGAAGCCGATTTTCTTTAATTCTTCGAGCACTTGCGGCAAGATTTTCTGCTTGAAAAAGTCGAGCGGCGAAGCATCGTAAACATCGACGAACTGAACTGTGACGGACGAAAGTTTGCCGTCTATTTCCGTGATCTTGTAATCTTCTTCCTTAAAACCTTTATCGGCAAAACGCAAAACGCTTGTGTCGAGTTCGATCGAATCGCCGAGATCGTTTGCTTCGGGGAAATAGAAATCCTTGTCGGATTTTTTCCATTGCCATTGTCCGCTCGCGGGTTTTGTGACGATCACGGTTTTATTTTTCCCGTCCGCATCTTTGTAAGCAATGTAAAACATCAAACGAAAATTGCGTTTGCTACTGCCTTTTGAAAATTTCGGAAATGTAATTCCTTCGATGGTTAATGTTTTTTTAGACATAAATTTCTCCTTCTTGATTTTCGGGTAAATTGAAAAAAATTAGTTTAGATTATGAAACTTTAACGATGAAAAAGGAAACTTTTTGCCGATAAATTCTATGCTCAGACGGAAATTTAAAAAAATACGAAAAAAAATAATTAGTTCAAAACACTTTTCGAGAACGCTAATTTGTTGAAATAACTAACTTTATCGGTTTATAAAGTTAATCTCTCGCGGTGAAATAAAATTACCAATTAGCGAGCGAATTTTTGTAAAATATATAAAGCATTTCTACAAAACAGAAGTGACTCCCGCAAATCTTCCCCAAAAGATTTTTACTTCAAACAAATATGAGAAAAATGAATAGAGCAGTAAAAAATATCGCATTTTCAGGCAGAATGTTTTTGCCTTTTTTAGTTGCATTGTTATTAATGACGGCGGCGTTTTCCGTGAGCGCACAGGAAGCGAAGATCGCGCCGGAAATGTCGGTTGCCGGAATCCGTTTGAACG
>DAITPE010000379.1:0-5841 GCA_036833775.1 Pyrinomonadaceae bacterium
TAACCGCAGTTTAATTCGAGATTAATTTAGAATGCAGAATTTAGAATTTAGAATTTCGGCTCATCATAAATATCCGATTTTGTATCTGCGGACGAACCGCAATAATTAATAAAAACATATTAATCGGCAAATCATTCTTGAACAACTTTCCCGCTCGTGTAAAATGCTACTGAAAAAATTATTTTATTTTTCGATTCTGCCCGTAAATGAAAACGAAAACGCGAAATTTTATTGTTTCAATCTTTCTGCTCGCCGTGTTTTCGTTTGCCGCTTCCCTTTTCGCCGAAACTTTGCCGCTCAAAATCTACACGACGACCGAAGGTTTATCGCACGACAGCGTAAACAGGATCGTCCGCGATTCGCACGGATTTTTGTGGTTTTGCACCGTCGAAGGACTTTCGCGTTTTGACGGTTACAAATTCAAAAATTACACGATGGCGCAGGGCTTGCCGCATCGCGGGATCAATGATTTTCTCGAAACGAAAGAAGGCGATTATCTCGTTTCGACCAATTACGGCATCGCTGTTTTCAATCCGAACGGCAAAGCTTTTCGTTGGAATATGGCTGAATCGAAACTCGTCAAAGACAGCGACGAAACGCCGCTTTTTCAACCGTTTTTTCCCGAAAGCGATAACCGCCAGAAAAAAGTTTTTCAAGATTTGTTTCAAGATGCAAACGGCAAAATCTGGGCTGGAACGGATAAAGGAATCGTTCGAATCGAAAAATACGGCGAAAACGATTGGCGTTTTCGTGAAATTTCGGTCGAAAGCGAACCGAAGGACGAAACTTCTTTTTTCTCCTTCACGCAAATTAAGCCTGATGAGTTTTTCGTTTCATCTTCGCTCGCGCTTTACAAGATCGGCGCGGACGAAAAGCCGATCAAGATTTTAGACCACAGCGCGGCAGCGATCTTAAAAGACCGCAACGAAAATATTTGGCTCGATTCGGGCACGAAGCCGACCGGCTTGGAAGTTTACAAATATCAAAACGGCAAGCTCGAAAAAATAAAAACCTACACGAAAAAAGACGGTTTGCCCGCCGACGATTTTTATTTCGCGCTCTTTCAAACATCCGACGGCAGAATCTTCGTCGGCGAACACGACGGTTTAAGCGAATTTTTGCCGAACGCCAAAGACGGTGAACCGAAATTCCGCATTCTCGGCAAGGAAAAAGTCACCGCGCTCGAAGAAGATTCGGGCGGAAATCTGTGGGTCGGCACGGAACTGCACGGCACTTGGAAACTTGCGGCTTCGGGTTTCGCGCTGTTCGGTGAAAAGGACGGAATCTTGCCGAGCGACGATATTCGCGCGATCCAATTTATGGACAACGGGCAAATGATCCTGCCGCTCAAACCGCAAAACGCGCTCGTTTTTTCCGACGGGAAATTCGTCAATTTCAAACCGTTCGGCATCACGAAACGCAGTTGGGGCTGGCATTATATCGACGTTTTATCGAACACGGGCGAATGGTGGCTGCCGACGAATGACGGTTTGTTTCGTTATCCGAAGGTGGAAAATTATCAAAATTTAGCAAACACGCCGCCGAAAAAAATATACACGACAACCGACGGTTTGCCGGGAAATGAAATTTTCAATGTTTTCAAAGATTCTCGCGGCGACATTTGGTTTACGGTCATCGGCGCAAAAAACGCTTTGATCCGTTGGGACAGCGCGAACGACACGATCAACCCGACGACCGACACAGATAATCTTCCGCTCAACAACGGTCCGCTTTCGTTTGCCGAAGACAAATTCGGAAATCTCTGGATGGGTTATTATTTCGGCGGACTTTCGCGTTACCACGACGGGAAATTTCAAGTTTTCACCGCGAAAGATGGTTTGCCCGAAAGCCAGATCATCGATCTTTTGCACGATTCGAGTGGTCGCATCTGGATCGCCACGTCCGGCGCGGGACTTTACCGCATCGATTCGCCGAACGACGAAAAACCCGTTTTCAACTTCGTTTCCGTCAATCAAAAACTTTCGAGCAATCAGCTTATTTGTATGACCGAAGACAAATTCGGACGCATTTACATCGGAACGGGTCGCGGCATCAACCGCATCGATAAAAACGAAAACGTCCGCATTTTTACGACCGACGACGGTTTGCCGAGCAATTACATTACGCGCTGTGCGACTGATAGAACGGGCGATCTGTGGTTCGTTTCGCGCAATCAGCTCGTGCGTTTCTCGCCGAAAGCCGATGCCGCCACAAAACCGCCGACCGTTTTTATCGACAAGATTTTGATCAACGGTGTTCCGCAAAGAATCTCCGATCTCGGAGAAACGAACATCGAAATGCCCGAACTCAATTCGGATCAAAGACAGATTCAAATCGATTTTTTCGCGATGACATTTACCGAAGGCGAAAATATTCGTTATCAATACAAGCTCGACGCGCAAGATTGGAGCAATCCGACCGAACAACAGACGATCAATCTCGATCTCGCCGCCGGAAAACACGAATTTCTCGTCCGCGCCGTTCGTTCGGACAATAAGGCGAGCGAAAATCCGGCGAAGATTTCTTTAAAGATTCTGCCGCCGATCTGGGCGCGTTGGTGGTTTATTTTGCTCAGCGCGTTGTTCGTCGCGGTCGTTATTTTGTCGCTTTATTATTACCGCACGTCGAATCTTCGGGCGATCAACGCCGCTTTGACCGAAGCCAAACTTGCCGAAGAAGATTTGCGAAAATCGAAGGAAGAACGCATCGCCGAACTCGAAAAGGTTCGCTCGCGCATTGCGACCGATCTGCACGACGACATCGGCGCGAGTTTAACGCAAATTGCGATTCTTTCGGAGGTTGCAAAGGCGCAAAACAGCAAAGGCAACGGCGCGTCTGCCGAACCTTTGTCGAAAATTTCGGATGTTTCAAACGAATTGGTCGGGAAAATGAGCGACATTGTGTGGTCGATCAATCCGTCAAAAGATCATCTTTCCGATCTGACGCAGAGAATGCGCCGTTTCGCGTCCGATGTTTTGTCGGCAACAGGCATCGCATTTCAATTTTTCACGCCCGAAGCCGAGCGCGAAATAACTTTGAGCACGAACATTCGCCGCGAAGTTTTTTTAATTTACAAGGAATCGGTCAACAATATTCTCAAACATTCGCAAGCCGCGCTCGTCGAGATCGAAATAAATATTTCCGACAAAAATCTGCATTTGCGAATTTCCGACAACGGCAAAGGGTTTTCGCCCGATAAATTATTGGAAAACAGTCTGTCTTCGATGGTCGATTACGGCGGAAACGGGATTTTGAGCATGAAAAAACGCGCCGCCGAAATGAACGGCAAGCTTGAAATAATCTCGGCAAACGGCAAAGGAACGACCGTGAATTTAACCTTGCCGATCGAACAAAATATTGCCGTATAAAAGTAACGCAGGCGTCCGCGCCTGCAGTTTTGAAACCGTCTCGGTTTCAAACTCAAGTTTGGCTTTTGAATTTGTTGAATTGAAAGCGGCGGCGGGACGCGCACCGCGACTTCAGGCGGGACGCCTGCGTTACGAAATTTTGAACTACCCAAACGGGTGGCGATTTTTTTTCGTTGATAGTTTAAATTAAAAATGGAAGGAGAAAGACGAAAAGCGCAAGCGGCATTATCTGATTATTTCGATCAGCCGCCGCGTTTTTCTTTTCGCCGAACAATTTGAAATCCCGAATTTTGTCTAAAATGTATTTCTGAATTATCTTTTCAATTAATAAATCGGTTGCTAATTACAAAAGATTTTTCGGTTCATACTTTTTCAAATTTCGGGATTTCAAGATCAATCAATGGACTCAAATTCAGAAAATATTATCAAAACGGCGATCGTCGAAGATATGCGCGACATCCGCGAAGGCTTGGCGACGCTCATCAATTTCACCGACGGTTTTACCTGTACGGGCGCGTTTCGTTCGATGGAAGAAGCGATTCCGCGCATTCGTCACCAAGTTCCCGACGTGCTTTTGTCCGACATCGGCTTGCCTGGGATGAACGGCATCGACGGAATTAAAATCTTGAAGGAAAAATATCCCGAAATGACCGTTTTGATGTTGACCGTTTACGAAGACGACGAACGAATTTTCGACGCGCTTTGTGCCGGAGCAAGCGGTTATTTGCTGAAACGAACGCCGCCCGCAAAACTGCTCGAAAACATCCGCGAAGCCGTTTCCGGCGGCGCGCCGATGTCGCCCGAAGTAGCGATGCGCGTGATCAAACTTTTCCGCGAAGTCCGTCCGCCCGAAAAACTCGATCACGATCTTACGCCGCACGAAACGCGTCTTTTAAAACTGCTCGTCGAAGGTCACAATTACACGACCGCCGCCGAAGAATTAAAGGTCAGCTACAACACGATCAAATTCCATATGCGGCACATCTACGAAAAGCTCCAAGTTCATTCAAAATCGGAAGCCGTCGCCAAAGCTTTGCAAAACCGCCTCGTGTAAAATGAAATCAGTTCAGAGTCCCGCCTTCAGGCGGCTGAAACACGACGAAACGCCTGCTAAAGCAGGGACTCAAAGCTGCAAAACATCCGCACCGCGACGAAAAATCACGCACCACGACATAAAAAATCTGTTCGGCGTTAAAAAAAACTTGTTCGGTGCTTCTAATAACTTGTTCGGAGACATTAACAAACTGTTCGGCGTTACTAAAAAACTGTTCGGCGTTGCTGAAAATCTGTTCGGCGTTGCTGCAAACCTGTTCGGAGGTATTAGCAAACTGTTCGGCGTTACTGAAAACTCGTTCGGCGATACTTGCACGTTGTTCGGAGGTCTTAACAAATCGTTCGGGTCGGCTGAAAACTTGTTTCGCGTTATCAACAAGCGGTTCGCTGTTCCCTGCACGTTGTTTGTCGTTTCCTGCAAGCTGTTCGGCGGCGTTTGCACGTTGTTTTGCGCGATCTGAAAACGAAATTTTGCGTTCATCTTTCCGTTTTATACCAATATCCAATAAAATCTAGCTGTTTTTTTTGCGAATTACGTTTTTCCTATCTGAACGGGTAGTGCTTTTAATTGGTCAAACGCGGTATTTTTGAATTATTCTGCTCTTTTGAAGAGAGTTTTGGAGTGTAAGATTATGTTTTATACAGCGGACGAAGAAATTTACGCTTTGGTAAAAAAGTTTGAAGACAGAACTTTGCCGAAAGCGGATTGGACACACGCGGCGCATCTGACCGTCGGGCTTTTTTACTGTTTCAAAAACCCGTTCGGCGTTGCCAAAAACTTGATGAGCGACGGTATTTACTGGCTCAACGACGCGCACGGCACGCCGAACACGGAAACGAGCGGGTATCACGAAACCCTCACCGTTTTCTGGATAAAAATGCTTTTTTCTTTTGTCGAGCGAAACAAGGAAGAAGAAAATCTGCATATTTTGGCAAACGAAATGCTGAACTTTTTCAGCGACACGAATTTGCCGCTCAAATATTACAGCCGCGAACTTCTTTTTTCCAAAGAAGCAAGATTTGCATACGTCGAACCCGATCTCGACACTTTTACGAAAAGTATGAACGGGCTGATCTTTGCCGTTTAAAACTTCAATCAACTACCCGCACGGGTGGCGATATGCGCGGCGAAAACCCATAAAATTCAAGCGATTCGTTTATTCAAAACGAAATTTTGAAATTTAAGGAGCCGTTTCGCCGTGTCATTATCAAACCGCAGAAATCTGCAAAGTTTTTTCTCCCTTTTCACTATTTTCGCCGTTTTATTATTCAACTTCCCGCTTCCGGTTTTCGCTGTTTCCGTCAAAACCGAAAGCCGAACTTCGTCCGACGAAAAATCTAAAGTTATCTTTGAAGAAAATCGCGGACAGTTTAATAAAAAAGTCCGTTATGTTTCGAGAAATGCAAATTCGACGCTTTT
>DAITPE010000380.1:0-5810 GCA_036833775.1 Pyrinomonadaceae bacterium
CTTTCCGAAAGCTTGCCGAACTTTTGGTAAAAGGCGCAAGAATTGCCGAAGCCGAACAAGTTTTGCGTTTTATCAAGGAAAAGGAATATCAGGATTACGTGCGCGGCGAAGGAAAACTGAATTCGGTTGATTACACCAAAGAAGAAGAAAAACGCTTGCAGGAGGCGAAAAATAAAACGGAAAAAAAGTCCTTGCCCCGAAACATTAAGGAAAATTCGGCAACGGTCGAAATTTCGCCGACACAGCATTTGATCGAAGAACTCAAAGCGCAAAAGATAAACGTCAAGGAAATCTTGTTCGTAACGACGCTCGTCACCCGGAACAGCATCAGCTTGATCGTTTCAAACGATTCTTTTCAAAAGGTTTATACGCAAAACATAGCGCGTGAAGATTTGAATAAAATCGTTTTTGATTTTCGTGATTCGATTTCCGACCTGAAAAAAGACCCGAAGATCGAAGGCAAAAAACTTTACGAGATTTTGGTAAAACCGCTCGAAAACGAAATGCTTTCGCCGAAAATAAAAAAGATCATTTGGTCGCTGGACGGAGTTTTGCATTATATTTCGATTCCGGCGTTGTTTGACGGCGAAAAATATCTGGTGCAAAGATTTGCAAATATTCAGCTTACATTGGCGAGCGAAGACAAAATATTGATGCCGAAATCAAGTGAACATTCGGCGATCGGTTTTGCTTCATCAAAACCCTTTGAAAATCTGTCGAGCTTGCCGGTTGCGAAAAACGAATTGGACTGCATTTTTGAAGACAATCGAAAGCTGATTATTAATTCAACTTGCAAAAAAGGAATTATCAAAGGCAAGAAAATTGCCGATGAAGATTTTACAAAAGAAGTTTTCGAAGACGCGCTGAACAAATATCGGCTGATTCATTTGACCAGCCATTTCGTGCTTCATACCGGCGATAATTCAAAATCTTTTCTGTTGCTCGGCGGCGGAAATGAGCGCAAATATACGATGCAAACCTTTTCAAAACAACAATTAGGCAACACCGAAATATTGATAATGTCTGCCTGCAACACAGCCAATTTCAGCAGCGACGGATCGGAATTTGAAAGTTTTGCAACAATGGCGCAAAAACAAGGCGCAAAAGCCGTGATCGGCACACTTTGGTCGGTCGCCGACGTTTCAACCTCGAAATTTATGACGGAATTTTACCGTCTGTTCGAGATCGAAAAATACGACAAAGCCGAAGCCCTGCGTTTGGCGCAAATAAATCTTGCCAAAAACGCAAATTATTCACATCCGTTTTATTGGTCTCCTTTCGTGCTTTTCGGAAATTGGAAGTAGCATTTTCAAAAATGCTGAACGAAAAAAGAGTTTCGTAAATCGTTTACGAAACTCTTTTTTCTTTGCAAACTGGAGCCGACGATGGGACTCGAACCCGCGACCTGATGATTACAAATCAACTGCTCTACCAACTGAGCTACGCCGGCTTATGGCTTTGACGAATCAAAGCGCGAACGAAAATACTAACAAAATCGAATTTGTTTGTGCAAGCGGCGAAAGCAAAATCTTGTAAAATTTAAATAAAACTATTGTGAAAACATATAAAATAATTGTTGACGTTGGTTTAACAAACAAGTTACCATATTAGTTGTCCGTCTGTGGGCAAATATCAGTTTGTTTTCAAAATCCTTTCATCCTACGACAGAAAGCAATTTTTCAATTCAAGCATCTAAATTAAGGAGCAAATCGTGAAATTTCAGAATTTTTATAAAAGAATTTTCGGAGCGTTTTTTTCAATTCTCTTCGTTTTAACGGCAGTCGGCTTTGCCCAGTTGGGCAAACAGCAGAAGAATCCTGCCGTGACAGTAAATGAACCGCGAACGGTTGTGAATCAGCCGGATAAAAAGGTTGCAGTTGCTTTGGGCAGCAATGTTTATTGCGCGGGATATGTGCAAAAAGCTTCTGTGAATACGGCGAATAAAATCGTCGGCGCGCTGAATGAACAAGACGGTCATATTTTCGCGCAAGACGATTATTTATATATCAGCATGGGCGCAAACAAAGGCGTTCAGGTCGGCGATAAATTTGCTGTGATTCGTCCGCGCGGACGTGTCGAAACACGTTGGACGGATAAAAAAGACAATCTCGGCTACTACGTTCAGGAAGTCGGTAATGTCGAAGTTGTTCGAGTTAAGAACGAAGTTTCGGTCGTGCGTGTAAAAATGTCTTGCGACAATTTTCTACTTGGCGATCTGGTCGAACCTTGGCAAGCACGCACTGCGCCCGAATTTTATAATCGTCCGGCACTCGATATTTTCGGTGAACCGACCGGAAAAGCGACGGGCAGAATTTTTATGGCGCGTGACAAGCAGGAATTGCTCGGACGCGAACAAATTGTTTACATCGATCTCGGCGCAGAAGACAATGTGAAGGCAGGCGATTATTTAACGATTTACCGTCCGCTCGGAAAGGGAAATATTTTTACGAAAGTGACGGACGAATCGGTCAGTGCACGAGATGAAGGATTTCAAAGCGATAAGTATCGCGGCGGAAAATTCTCGAATCAGGCGGCACGTAAAACGGGTGACACCGCAACCGGAAAAGTCGAAACGACGGCAAAAGCAAAAGAAGGTCGTCCGTTCATCCGTAAAGTCGTCGGCGAAATCGTGATCTTGAACGTGAAAGAAAAAACCGCGACTGCGCTGATTACACGCACGGCGCAAGAAATTCATACGGGCGATTACGTCGAACTTCAGTAGTTTTGAAGGAAAAATTTGACGGAAGTTTCGCCTGATGATTTCGTCGGGCGAAACTTCTTTTTGTTCTAAAACCCCCTCAAAATCAAAAAGATATGAGCAATATCAAATGTCCAGCCTGCGGGATCGGCAATCGTGCGGATGCTTTAAACTGTGTGATGTGCGGTTGTGAATTTCCTTCGCAAAATGCAGTTTCCAATCAAGCGGCGGCGTTTCAAGGTGCAGTTCAAACGCAGCCGAATTATCAAGGTTTTCAGCCGCAGCCTGCGTTTCCGCAAAATAATTATCAATCTGCGCCGAATTATTATCCTCAGCCGAATCAGCAAAATTACCGAAACAACAACGGCTTCGGAAATAATTACGCGAATAATTTCAGAAACGGAAATCAAAGACAGACTTTTCGACCAAACAGCGAGAAAAACGGACTTGCAATCGTTTCATTGGTTTTAGCGTGTGTTGCATTTATGACGACGCTGTTTTTGATCGGCATTTTGATCGCGCCGATCGGTTTGATAATCGGCATCGTCGCGCTTGTTAAAATCAAAAAACAGCCGCGAATTTACGGCGGAAAAGGGATGGCGATCGCCGGTGTTGTGCTAAACGGATTGGTCGTATTGATTATTCCGATGATTGCCGCGATCGCAATTCCGAATTTGCTTGCGGCGCGCCGTGCCGCGAATGAATCGGGAACGATCGCGGGAATCAAAAAAATCGCGGATGCCGAAGACAAAGTTTTGGCAAGCGGCACTATTTGCGACGATTTGCCGTCTTTGATAAAGAAAGGCTTTTTAGATCAAAGTTTTTCAAACGGAACAAAGTTCGGCTATCGCTACACGATCTCAAATCTTCCGTCAAAAGGCTGTGAGATTTATGCGGTTCCGATTCAGCCGCTCGGTGCGACCGCAACGGGTTCGCGTTCGTTTTATTATTCGACCGAAGACAAGGTGATCCGCGCCGCACCGAAACAGGGAAAAATGGCGGATAAAAACGATTTGCCGATAACTTCGGGTTCGACTTATGAAGAAAAATATTCGAGTGAAAATGACACGGACGGCGGATTTTTCGGCGGCGGTTCGCCTGATATGGGAAAATTAGAGCGAAATTTGAAAATTTTTCACGGCGCGGCGATGACTTATCAAGCAACCGCCGGAGCGGGGAAATGCGGTTCGCCTGCCGAACTCGGCAGAAATAATCTCATCAGCCAAGATTTGGCAGACGGAGTCGATGGCGGATACCGATTCAACGTCACCGAATCGTGTGAGATCAGCGCAACACCGCTCAATGGCGGAAGAACGATTTCACTCGATAAATTTGGAAACATCAGACAATAATATTTGGGATTACAAACAAAAAAGCCGAAAGATTTTGAAATCTTTCGGCTTTTTCTATTTTACAAGTCAAACAGATTCGCGTTTGCGGTTATTGTTTTCGGTGATGAAATAGCGGAAATAATCCCACATCGACCAGATTGAAGTAATAACGGCAAGCCATAAACCGCCGCGTCCGACGAGATAACCGAAAACTTTCCAATCGTTATTGTTTAGCGAAAACGAAGCGAGATTTGAAAACGCCGTCTGCACTTCGGCGACTTCCCAAAAGCGAAAAGTCGGCAAGCTCCAGCCGAAATTAGAAACGGGCGGATTTCCGTTTGCTCCAGCGACGAGAAGCGCGACGATCGCAACACATTGCGCCCACATTTTAATTTTCCCGCTGTTTTGCGCTTGAATTACGATGCCGTCTGCCGCCGCGATCGAACGCAAGCCCGTAATGATAAACTCTCTGCCGAGAATAATTACGACCGACCAAGCGGGCGCGAGATGTTTTTCGACTAGAACGATCAAAGCCGCTGAAACGAGCAATTTGTCGGCGATCGGATCGAGAAGTTTTCCGAGATTTGAAACTTGATTTCTTCGTCTGGCGAGATGTCCGTCGAGAATGTCGGTTAAGGAAGCGATCAGAAAAATAACGATCGCAAGTGCATAGCCGCTGATACCGAACCAATTTTCAGCCACGGGCGTGAGCAGAACGACGACCAAAAGCGGCACGATCACGATTCGGGCAATTGTCAGATAATTCGGTAAATTCACGACATTTTTAAGTGTATTTTTACAAACGCAAAAGTTCAAGAAGCATAAAGTTTTTTGTTTAGAACGATGTAACAAAAAAGGCGAAAAGTCCGAAAACTTTTCGCCTTTTTTATTTTTCCGAATTTTCCGAAATTCTTAGATGAATCCGAGATTCGCCGTCGGGAAGTTGACGAGATTCGGGAAAACATAGGAAACGTCAGTTGCTGAAAGTCCGAACCAATTTGCGAGCGTTGCCGCGTATTGATCGACCGAAGTTGTCGGAATCCAACGTCCGCGCGCGCCCGTTCCGCTGTCGGCATCGTCGATTCCGCCGAGCGTCAAAGTCGGGAAAGGCGTTCCGTTAGAAGCATTTACGCCGTAAAAATCGCCGCCCAAAACCGAACCGCCGACCACAAAGGCGTGATTTCCCCAAGCGTGATCGCTGCCGACAACGCCCGAGCCCGTTCCTGCCGGATTCATCGTGCGTCCGAAATCGGAAAGCGTAAAGAGCGTGACATTGTTTTGAACGCCTTGGGCGACCATTTCATCGTAAAAAGCACGTGCCGCTTGGCTGAATTGAGAAAGCTGTGTTGCTTGCGTATTCAACTGCGTCGTGTGTGTGTCGAAACCACCGAGCTGACAATAAAAAACTTGTCGATTTACGTTCAGATCGAGACGTTTTTTGACCAATCGTGCAACTTGTTTAAGTTGCCGACCGATTCCCGTGTTCGGAAATGTTACGGTAACTTCCTGAAATGTCGAAAGTGCCGTGTTTGCCTGAATCGCAAGATCGGTGACGTGACTCGCCGCCGCGATGAAGTTATTGCTTAAATCCTGCGTTCGCAGTTGATTGAAAGCGTTCAAACGCGCAACCTGCGTCGCGGAAGTTCCGAAACCCGCCGGATTTAAAACACTACTCAAAGAAGTATTAGAATCATTGATCGCCAGCGGCAAAGTCGTTTGTCCGGCAGTAAAAAGCTGTGCGCCGGAAATAGAAGTGATCATCGGCAAAAGTCCGTTCGGAT
>DAITPE010000381.1:0-5800 GCA_036833775.1 Pyrinomonadaceae bacterium
TCCGTTGCTTTCGGGATCGCCGACCGCGTTTCGTTTTACAAAAACCCGAACGTCAGCACGAAAGCCGTTTCGATTTCTTCGTATATTCAAGATAATTGGAAGATAAATGCGCGATTTAATTTGATTTACGGCGTTCGTTGGGAAATAAATCCTGCGCCTTCGACCGCCGATAAAGATTCGCTTTTAACGCTTGAAACCGCGCCTGATCTGACGCAAAACGATCAAACGAGTTTACGTTTAGCCGCAAACGGAACGCCGTATTATAAAACCGATTTCCGTAATTTTGCGCCCAGAATCGGTGCCGCGTTTCGAGTTTTCGAGAAGGACGACAAAGAACTGACTTTACGCGGCGGAATCGGAACTTTTTACGACCTCGGACAATCGCAATTTTACGAAATCGCTTCGCCGTATCAGCATTCAAATTTTCTTGCCGAAAATTTGATTTTGCCGATCAGCAATGTTCCCGAAAGTGTTTTTTTGACCGCAAACGATCCGAATCGACGTTTGGCAGTCGTTTCCGCCGCGCCCGATTATCAATTGCCGCGCACTTATTTTTGGAACGCGACGGCGCAGTTAAGAATCGGAAACGAGATGTTTTCAGCCGCTTACGTCGGCGGAGCGGGACGCAAACTTCAGCGGACTTTGACGCTCAATTTAGCTGCGCCGAACGGAGTTTTGTCGGGTTATTTCAGCAATAAATTTTCAAAAATAATCTATATCGACAACGCATATTCATCGGATTATCACGCGCTTCAACTGCAATATTCGCGCCGTTTGACGAAAGGCTTAAATGCTTTTGCCAATTATAGTTGGGCGCATTCGATCGACAATAATTCGTCCGACAGTAATGTGTCTTATCCGTTCGTGAATTATGCAGTTTCGAATGATCGCGGAAATTCGGATTTCGACGTTCGTCATTCTTTGAACATCGGTTTTTCTTACAATCTGCCGCGAATGAATTCACGTAATTTCGTCGGAAAAATCTTGAAGGATATTTCATTCGGCGGAATATTTTTTGCACGAACGGGTTTGCCGTTTGACGTAAAAACGGTCGAATTTGATCAATTTTCAAATGAATATATTTACCGACGCGCAAATGTAAATCGTGAATTGCCTTTAACCGTCGAATCGCCGCAAAGTCCGACCGGAGTTAAACTTAACATCGATGCCTTCAATAAACCTCTGAGCCAATTCGCACAAGGAAATCTGCCGAGAAATGCATTTTCGGGTCCGTCTGTTTGGCAATTCGATTCTTCGGTCAGCAAAAAAATAAACATTAAAGAAAAACTTCAAGTTTGTTTCCGCGCCGAAGTTTACAATCTTTTCAATCGTCCGAATTTCAGCAATCCGTATAATTTGCTTTCTTATCAAGGCAAGTTGAAAGTCGTGGACGAAAAATTCGGAATGCCTTATCGAACAATGGCTCGCGGCTATGCAGGCGCAGAACCGACGGGCGGAGTTTCGCCGATCTTTCAGCTCGGCGGCGCACGTGCGGTTCAATTCGGGATTCAATTCAAATTTTAGAAGCTGTTTAAAAACTCTTTAGAAAAGTGAAAAGCGAAAATTTTTTGAACGCGGATTTGGCAGATCGAGCGGATTATTTCAGATATTTTTTAAATGATCGGTTAAATCCGCTTAATTCGCCCGATCCGCGTTCAAAATTTCGATCTAGTTGACGGATTTTTCAGTTTTCAAACAGTCTTTTAGAGAATTACGGGAAGTTCGACGATAAATTTCGCGCCGCGCGGAGCATTATTGACGGCTTTTATTTTTCCGCGATGATCGGAAACGATTCTCTGCACGATCGCCAAACCTAAACCCGTTCCGCGTCCTTTGGTGGAAAAATACGGCTGAAATAGTTTTTGAAAATCAGAGGGTTTGATTCCGCTTCCGTTGTCGGAAACTTCGGCAACGATCAGATCACGCGCCGAATCATGAAAACTTTTGACAATAATACGTTTATCTTCCTGCGATTCGTCAAAAGTTTCGACCGAATTTTCGATCAGATTCACGAAAACGCGCTTCATTTGTTCTTCGTCGAGCAAGGTATTCGGCAGATTTTCGGCTAAATTCAGTTCAATCTTTGCGCCGCGATCTTCGTATAAAAATGCCGATTGCACGATCAATTCGTTCAGATTCCCGCTTTCCAATTTTGCATTCGGAAGCCGCGCGAAGCGTGAAAATTCGTCAACCATCGACTTTAAAGATGAAACTTCGCGTAAGATCGTCGCCGTTCCGTCTTTGATTATTTTTTGCGCTTGCTGAATATTCGGATTTTGCACATCGACATCGGCAACCTGACATCGTTTTGCGATTCTTTCCGCCGAAAGTTGGATCGGAGTGAGCGGATTTTTGATCTCGTGCGCCATTCGCCGTGCGACTTCCTGCCAAGCCGAAGCGCGCTGCGCCGTGATAAGTTCAGATAAATCTTCAATTACAAGCACGATTCCGCTCGATTCGCCAAACGAACGCGGCAAAGCCGTCGCCGTCAGCGCAACGGGTAAACTTTGCTGAGTTTCTGCGTTCCCATCCGAAAATTCACGCTGTAAAACGGTTTGTTCGGTCGCTTGTCCAATACGTTTGGCGCGATTTAAAACTCTTTCGAGAACGATGCGGTTTTCTTCGCTAACGAGTTTTGCAAGTTCGAAATTCGTAAAATCCGAGTCTTCCAACTTCAAAATTTGAATTGCCGCTTTATTGATCGTCGTCACGCGGTTTTGCGCGTCAAATGAAATCACGCCGGTCGAAAGCGACTGCAAAACCGTTTCGATATAACGCTGGCGTTCGTTCAATTCCGCCGAACTCGTTTCGAGTTTTTCGGACATTTGATTAAACGAATCGATGAGCAAAGCGAGTTCGTCTTCCGCAAAAACTTCGACGCGATGACCGAGTTTTCCGCGTGCGATCTCGTCCGCGCCTTCCGCCAAAGCCTTGAGCGGAACGGTCAGACCGCGCGCGATGTAAAATGCCGTCCAGCTCGATGCAAAGATGAGCAAAAACGTCAGAACGCCGAGCGTCAAAAGCCCGATCTGGCGAATATCGTTTTGTTTATCCTTCAAACGGTCGAATTCTTTCAGCGAATCGTCAACCAAATTATTGATGCTGTCTTCGTCGAAAAGATTAGAAACGATGAGCAGTTTTCTGCCGTCGGAAAACTCAGCGATCGCCGCGTCGAAACCTCTTCCGTCCTGCAAAGTCGGCTCGTTCCAGCTTCCGCTTTTCGCCATAAAAAGAATTTTTTCGAGTTCTTTTTTGCGGCTTTCTTCGTATGTGCGGTCAAAAACCGAGATCGTCGCGCCGGTTTTTGACAGAATTTCGATGTGATTCAGATTTCCCGCGTCGGCGATTTTTTTCAGATCGTCGTTCGTAAATTGGCGGTTGTCGAGGCTCATCGCAAGCATCGTCGCCGTTTCGCGAAATTTGTCCGCCTGCATCGTAATCGCTTTGTTTTGAACTTTTTGCGCTTCGCGGGCAACATTTTCGGGAATCTGCGTAAACCAACGTTCGATCGCGCGATTCATAAAAAGGTAAGAAAAACCCGCCATCGCGACGATCGGCAAAATGCTGACCGCGAAAAAATAAAGCCACAGACGCGTTTTGAATTTCGCACCGAGCGCGAGCGCACGCCGTTCGCGGGCGAGCTTGATGAGATTTCTGAGCAGAATAAAACCGAAGATCACGAACGCGAAAAAGTTGAGCGACGATAAAGCGTAGAGCAGAAGCGTGTCGTTTGCCGATTCGACCGAAAGATTTTTCCACAAATTCGACGTTTGCAAAATTATCAGAAACGAAAGCGAAAGCAAGACAAAAAGCCCGATTATCCAAGGCGAAAAACGTCGTTTCGGCGGTTTACTGGTATTTTCCACGAATGCAATTTTAGCATAAATATTTTCTGTATGATTTCCTTTGTTTCGCGTGCGTTTTCGGCTAAACTCAAATGAAACTTATGAACTTGAAATCGGTTTTTTTCAACGAAAACGGTCGTCTGCGCAGCGGTTTGCGCTTCGTTATTTTTCTGCTTTCCTATTTTATTTTGTCGCTCGTTGCGATCGGTCTTGCGGTGACGATTTTGATGCAATTGCCCGTCGGATTTTCGCAGCAAAGTCTGCTTGGTTTTACCGTTCCGTTTGCGATTTCGTCGGCGGTTGCGATCTTTCTCGGATGGCTTTACGGGAAACTTTTTGAAGATTTGCCGTTTCGTGCGCTCGGCACTTGGTTTACGAAAAATTGGCTGAAGGATTTGTTTTTTGGACTCGTTTTCGGTACGTTTTCGATTGTTTTTGCGGCGATAATCGCTTATCTTTTCGGCGGAATGCAGTTTGAACGAAACCAAAACTCGGGCTTCGTGGCAATCGGTTTGACGCTGATCTTTACGCTTTTGATCTTTACGGTCGGCGCGATCGCCGAAGAACTTCTCTTTCGCGGCTATCTTTTGCAGACGCTTTCACGCGCGAAGATTTTTTGGGTCGGGCTTGTTTTAACTTCGTTTCTTTTTGCGACCGCGCATAATTCAAATCCCGGTGCGAATGTTTTTACGTGGACGAACACATTTCTCGCAGGCGTTTGGCTAGCGGTTTCCTACTATAAAACACGCACTTTATGGTTTCCGTTCGGCGTTCATTTCGCATGGAACTGGGTGCAAGGCGCGTTTTTGGGAATCAATGTGAGCGGTCTGAGCGAGCTTGCTTCTGCACCCGTTTTGCGCGTAACGCAAACTGGCAACAGATTCATCGGCGGCGGCGATTACGGTATCGAGGGCGGCATCGCCTGCACGGTCGCGCTGATCGTTTCGACCGCTTTGATCTATTTTTCGCCGTTTCTCAAACCGACCGAAGAAATGCTTCGATTAACGAGTGAGGAAATCTCAAAAGATGATCTAAATCGTCTGAATCTTGAATGAAATATCGACGGCTTTGGCGGAATGCGTGATCCTGCCGACGGAGATCAGATCGACTCCGGCTTCGGCAAACGAACGCACACGGTCTAAATCCATTCCGCCCGATGCTTCCAAAAGGACGGCGGGATTTATCTGCCGCGCCATTTCGACCAATTTTCTCGCTTCTTCGGGTGTTTGATTGTCGAGCATCACGATGTCCGCGCCTGCTTCCATCGCTTCACGCAATTGCGCCCAATTCGAGATTTCGACTTCGATCTTATGTAAATGTCCGACTTTTTGTTTCGCTAAAACGACGGCTTCGGTGATGCCGCCCGCGAGCGCGATGTGATTGTCTTTGATGAGAACGCCGTCATCCAAACCCATTCGATGATTTTTTCCGCCGCCGACCGTGACCGCGTATTTTTCGAGCATTCTCAAGCCCGGCGTCGTTTTGCGCGTGTCAACAATTTGTGCGTTCGTGCCTTCGACGGCTTTGACGTAAGCACGCGTCAGAGTTGCCACGCCCGACATTCTTTGCAGTAAATTGAGCGCGACTCTTTCACCCGTCAAAAGAACGTCGGCAAAGCCTTTGAGTGTTGCGAAAACCGTTCCCGCGCTTACTTCGTCGCCTTCATTTGCAAAGGCTTCGATCTCGGGCGAGTCTTCGTCGAGGTGCAGAAAGACGGCTTCGGCGACTGCCAGACCGCACACCACAAGGTCTTCTTTGGCGAGGAATTTGCCGATTCCGCTCACGTCGCCTTTCACGCAAGCCTGCGTGGTAATATCGCCGCGACCGATGTCTTCGGCTAAAAATTCGCCGATCTCCAAGATCAATTCACTGTTGTCCAACCAATTCATAGAAGTTAGTTTAGCGCATAAACCGAGAATAGACTAAGTTTCTTGATTAACAATCCGGCGTTTTCG
>DAITPE010000382.1:0-5786 GCA_036833775.1 Pyrinomonadaceae bacterium
AAATACACTGAAAAAAGTAGATTTTATTGAACAAAACTTCATAAATTATTTGCTCGAAATCGTGATTTCCGCCGTTTTCAAACCGTCCGAAAATGCTTTCAATTTAATTTTTCCGCTTTTTTTCGTTGAGCGAATGATGACTAAAGCCATTCCGTTGTATGCTTTGCGCGTTTTCGATTGAAACGATGAAAGATCGGTCGCGTCGCCGTTGTCTGTCGCGACTATCTCGCCCGCGCCTTCGATCACGAAACGAATCAAATTCTTTGAACGCGGAACCATTAAACCGTTTTTGTCGGTGATTTTGACGGTGATAAATGATAAATCTTGTCCGTCTGCTTTGATGTTTGCGCGGTCGGCGATCATCGAAATTTGCGACGGCGAATCGGTTGTTTTGACAACATCTTCCGCCCAAATCTTACCGTTTTTGTAAGCGACGACTTTTAATTCGCCTTTTTCGTAAACCACACCGTCCCAACGAAAACGATATTGAAATTCGCCGCGTTTTTTGCGTCCGAGCGATTTGTTATTCAAAAACAATTCCGCTTCGTCGCCCGAAGTGTAAACGTGAACGGGCGTGATTTGCCCGACTCGTTCCGCCCAATTCCAATGCGGCAAAATATGCGCCATCGGCAAATCGGGTCGCCAACGCGCTTGATAAATGTAAAATCTGTCTTTTTTGAAACCTGCGAGATCAACGATTCCAAAATATGAACTGCGCGAAATGAGCGGAATTTCGCCTTTTTGAGCAAGTTCGGTTTCGATTTGTTTTTTCAAATTCGGCTCAACCAAGTTCGGCATCGTTTTGGTTTTACCATCATAAGGTGTCGGTTCGCCGAGATAATCAAAACCAGTCCAAACGAATTCGCCCGCCGTAAATTTATTTTTGTCCTGACCTTCAAATTCCCAATCCGGCGGCGTTGCCCACGGCGGCGCGGAAAGATCGTATGAACTCATCTGAAAATCCTGTAAACCTTTGCTTTTATCGTCAGAAACAGGAAAAAAATATTCGCCGCGTGAACTGATTGTCGAAGCCGATTCGCTCGAAAAAAGCGGAATGTTCGGATTGGCTTCGCGGAATTTCGCGTATTCTTTCGGTTTGTAATTGTAGCCGAAAACGTCAACCGTTTTTTGAAATCCGTTGTAGCCCGAACGTGTGTCGTTCGCGCCCGCGCTCGTCGGTCGCGTCGGGTCTTCTTCGTGCGCGATTTGGCGTAATTCGCTTGAAATTTTATGACCTTCGGGCGTGCCTTGTTCCCAAATTTCGTTGCCGGTTGACCATAAAATTACCGACGGATGATTGCGGTCGCGGCGAAGTTGCGAACGCCAATCCTTTTCGTGCCAATCGGCGAAAACTTTGTTGTAACCGTTCGGTCGTTTTCCTCGCGCCCATTCGTCAAAGGCTTCGTCCATCACGACAAAACCCATTTTGTCGGCGAGTTCGAGCAATTCGGGCGCGGGCGGATTGTGCGAAGTGCGAATCGCGTTTACGCCCATTTCCTTCATAATTTCGAGTTGGCGTTCGAGCGCACGATAATTTAAAGCCGAACCCAACGCGCCGAGATCGTGATGATTGCAAACTCCTTGCAAATAAAGACGTTCGCCATTCAGCAGAAAACCTTTTTCGGCATCGAATTTGATTGTGCGAATTCCGAAAGGCGTTTCGTAAACGTCAAGAATCTCGCCGTTATTCGAAATTTCAGTAACAGCCAAATAACGATTCGGAGTTTTCACGCTCCACAATTTCGGATTTTTTATCGAAAGAAATTCGTAAGATTTGTTATTTGAATTCGCGCTCGAATTCCATTTTTTATTCTCCGAAACTGCAATCGCCTTGCCGAGCTTTTGGTCGTTTTTATCGATTTCATAAACGGAAGTTTTAACGCTGATTTCCGCATCATTTCTCGATTTATTGACAAAAGTCGTGTCAATTCTGATATTTGCCGAATCTTTTGAAACTTCGGGCGTTGTCACAAATGTTCCCCATTGCGCGACGTGAATTTTTGAAGTTTTTACGAGCCAAACATTGCGGTAAATTCCCGCGCCCGGATACCAGCGCGAAGATTCGGGCGGATTTTCAAGCCGAACCGACAAAACATTTTCCTTTCCGAATTCCAAATACGGCGTTAAATCCAAACGAAACGACGAATAACCGTAAGTCCAGCCGCCGACGAATTTACCGTTGAGCCAAACTGTCGGATAAGCCATCGCGCCGTCGAAATCTATGTAAAATTGTTTGTCTTTATCGTTCGCCGAAACCAGAAAATGTTTGCGATACCAGCCGATTCCCGCAAATTGCCGCTTGCCCGTTTCGCCCGGAAGTTCACGGATAAAATCGCCTTCGATCGCCCAATCGTGCGGCAGATTCAATTTTCGCCACGCCGAATCATTAAAATCTTTGCGCGTAAATTCGACGTTTTCGCCCAGATTTCCGCTCGGTCTTGCGGATTTTACGGCATCGGAAGTCAAAACGAATTCATTTCCCGAAGCGCGAACCCAATCTTTGATCTTTTCATAATGCAAAACGCCTTCCGCGCCTTTCGGATCGTCTTTTGAAAACCGCCAGTCTTCATTAAACGAAAGCCTTTCACGCATTTGCGCGGAAAGCGACAACGCGAAAAACACCAAAACAAACAACGAAAAAAATATTCGACGATTTTTCATAAATTTATCTCACAAAATTTTCCTTCGGCGCGAAATAACTCGGTGATAACGCGCCTTCGTAAATAACGATCTTGTCTAAAATAACGCCCGTATCAACGGCGAAAATCTTTAAGACGTGCGAACCTTTTTCGAACTTGATTTTTGCCGTTCCGACAGTCGTTTGATTCAGAATATTCTGCGCCCATTTTGCGCTCGAAACTTCCGTATCTTTATCAATTTCAACAGTTTGCAGTTTTCCGTCATCAATCGCAAATGCAAAACGCAGACCGTTGTTTGCAACTAAAGGCTGCGTCGGAATTAGATAAAAATTCGCTTCAAATTCGAGCGTTTTTGAAACGTAAAATTTATATTCTAAACTCGGCAAATCGTCCGCAAAAGTTTTCGCGATTTGCGGAAAAACCGCAACTGACTCGCCCGTTTTTCCCAAACCGATAATTTTTTGCCAACCGAAGCCATCTTTGTCCGATTTGCGCGTAAAATTTTCGGCTTCGATCGAGATTATTTCTTTATTTTCAGCAGTTTGAAGATTTTCCTTTTTCGCCGAATTCAAGTTTTCAAAATCCCTTAAATCAATTTTCGGCGGAGTCGCACGCATACTCGTCCATTGACCTTCGTTCATTTCGGGCGACATCATCAAACGCCATTTTCCGTCTGCTAATTTTTCGTTGAAATATTTCGTTTCGCGTTCGATTTCCTGATTTGCGTTGATTGATCTTTTTGCCCAAATGATTGCTTCCGAATCATTTTTCGCCTTCAAATTTTCAGCGATTTCACGCGCAAAAAATCTTTCATTGGCAAAATTTGCGGCGCGAACCGGATATAAAACAAGCTCGTAAAAAGCATCTTTTTTGAGCGGCGAAATTTGCGCGTAAATCGTTTCGGCACGGTTTTTCAAATTTGCGTAATCTTCAAGACGTTTAAGTTTTTCTTCGTCGGTAAAATCGCTTTTTCTTGGCGTTTCTTTCGGTATAAACCATTGCAAATGTTCGGGTTTTCGTTGAAATGCAAGACGATAATATTTGTCCATTATCGCGGCGATTTCCGCCGAATTTTTTGCACCGAATTCGCGTTTTGCCCAAGTTTTTAAAAAATCATTTTGGTTTCCGACGTTCCATTTTTCGGCATCGTAAGCCATCTGCATAAAAAACTCGATGCCGATTTCCGCAGGTTTGATGTCGCCGACGTTCAGCATCCAAAATTCGCGCATTCCGTTGGCGTAAGCCTTCGACATTTCCGAAAAAATCAGCGCGGGCGGCGTTGTATTCAGCCACAAATACGAGAGCGGACGACCGAGATATGAAATGTGATAATAAACGCCGAAACCGCCTTTTCGTTTTTGTTCTTCGGCGTTTGGAAATTGGCGAATATAGCCGAAATTATCGTCGGGAAAAACGATCGTGACATCATCGGGAACTTTTAATCCGGCGCGATAATCAGACAGAACTTCTTTGTAAGGGCAGAAAATCTGCGGAATTTCTTCGACATTTTTATCAACGTATTTTGATAAAAGATTTCGCTGAGTTTGAATAATTTTTTCTAAAACAGGAATTCGTTCAGCTTGATTTTTCGTGCCTTGAATCGGGCTGTCGTGAATTCCGCGCATTCCGAGCGTGTAGATATTTTCAAACTTTCCGTTTGTTTTAACTCTTTCTTCCCAATAATTTACAACGCCTTTTTCGTTTGCGACGAAATTATAATTTTCCTTCGCGTCTTTCCATTCGCCGACGTTGTTGCGAAGCATCGGTTCGGCGTGTGAACTGCCCATCACGATCGCGTAATCGTCTGCGGTTTGGGCGTTTCCCGCGATAAAATTAAACGGTTTCGTAACTTCGTGCATCGCCGACCAGCACGTATTTGCTTTCAAACGAAGAAGAAGTTCAAAAATTTTCGCGTAAGTTTTCGGTCCGATGTCGCCTGTTTCGGGTTCAAAAATTTTCGCCGCCCAAGGTTGTAAACCCCAATCTTCATCGTTTAGAAAAATGCCTCGATATTTTACCGAAGGCTCTTTGGAAATAAATTTAAGTTTTGAAATAACAAGACTTTCGCGCTTTTCCGGCGCGACATCAGCCCACCAAACCCATGGCGAAACGCCGATTTTCTGCGACATTTCGTAAACGCCGAAAGCCGTTCCACGCCGATCCGAACCAACTATTACCAAAGCATTTTCGACATTCGGAAATGGATTTTTCAGCGTTTCAAACTGAAAACTTTCGCGTTTGTTTTCGAGTTGTGAAATGTCTAATTTTTTACTTTTTATCAAACTCTCGATCAGCGAATTTTTGCCCAAAGTTCCGATAATGACGATGTTTTTCGATAAATTGTCGTCGCCATCTTTTATTTGAGGTTTCTGATTTGAAACTTTTTCCACGTCGGACGCGAAATCCTTCGAGGCAATTTTTACGACTTTAAAATCATCATTTGAAACATAAATTTCAGCCGTCTGATCTTTATAAACAAGCGGAAAATCGCCGTTTTGAAGTTTGTTTTTAACCGGAATTTCCTGCGCGAAAATCGAAGATGCAAACAGAAAAAGAAACATCTGAACGCGGAGAAAATTTATTAAAAATCTCTGCGTCTTTGCGTCTCTGCAGTTAATTTTGCACCCTTGCTCACGCGCGGGTTTCTGCCTTTTTTTCATTAAGGTTTTTTCGGTTTTTTGTCGTCGGCATTAACGCCTTCGTCAATGTCGGTCGAAGCCGATTTGACGCGTTGATATTCTAAATCCGACGCATCTTCGGGCAATTTCGCGCCTTCGTAAATAACTGCGATTTCAGCAATTGCGGTCGTTTTGTCATTTCCGAAGCCCGAAAGCGAAACTAGTTTCAAGTATTTCGCGCTGACCGTTTTGCCGAACAAAATCTTTTGCGGATCGAAGGTCGAAACGAGTGCGCCGCGTTTGATTTCAGTCCAATTTTTACCGTCGTCCGAGATCGAAACGGCGTATTCGCGAATGTCGCCTTCGTGGTCGCGGTGATTTTGTCTTGGCATCAAAACCAAGCCCGAAAACGGAATTGATTTCGGAAAATAAACGACGAATTCTTGATTTTTGCGTTCCGATTTTTGATCGCCCGCGAGCCAAAAAGTGTTCGGATCACCGTCAAAAGCCGCCGATTGTTCTTTCATAT
>DAITPE010000383.1:0-5776 GCA_036833775.1 Pyrinomonadaceae bacterium
ACATCGCTTTTTCCATATTCATATTGTCGTAATCGGGCATCACATTTTTTAAAGTCACCAGTAGAATCATCTGCCAAATCTAAAAAAGAAAAATGTCCATGATAATAAGAAAATAATAACTTTTTACATAATCTTGCGAACTCATGTCCGCCCTCAGCTCCCTTATTGATTTTTGTAAAAAGTGAAGGAACATTTGATACACTCATTTTCTTTTATTGATAATTAATATAAAAAATTGGTTCTTCATAAATGCCGTAAACGTCGCGCAGAGATCAGAGTAGATTTCAATTTTTAAGCTAAAGCAAATTCGCTCATTTTTCGCAAAGTTTCTGAACGAAAGCCGAGAACGATTTCGTTTTTTGAAATTTCGTTGTCGAGCAGATCGTTGGCGATTCCGTTTGGCGTTTTGTCGAGTTGAATCCAGATTTTGCCGTTGATTATGTCGAGATGTGCGACGGTGTGATGAACACGCGCGTTGTTTTCCCATCCGACTTCGACAAGCAAATAACGATCGCGGTGGCGGTCGAAGATGGCTTCGGTTTCGAGTTTTTCTTCGGCAAACGGCGGTTCGGTGTATTTTAACAATACTTTTTCAATCGTTTCGCGCATAATTTCTAATCTATCCATCCGACAATTTCCTCCTTTTCTTCATTAACGCCGAAAACTTTGGCGAGCTTGTTTTTGGTCAAAATATCAAAAAATTCATCTTCAAATATAGTTTTAAAAATTTCGTCAGGAACGGCAAGAAATAATTTTCTCTCGGGTTCTGTTTCCGCCAATATTGCGCGATAGAAAATAAACTGTCCGAGTGCGTTTTCGAGATCGTTCATTTCCGATGCACCGACGAAACTTTTGATTTCAACCGCAATTTTATCACTGCCTTTTTCTGCCGCCAAAATCCTTTCCGCGCCAAGATCAACATAAAGTTTGCGACCTTTATATTTCAAACGAAACGGATCGTCGGTAATTTTCCAACCATCCTTAATCAGCGCGTTTTTAACGCAATTGTGAAGTAAATCTTTAGCTGGCATATTTCAAAATTAAAAAGCCGGTTCTTCATAAATGCCGTAAACATCGCGCAGAGCCGTGCAGATTTCTTCGACGGTGGCGTAGGCTTTGACGGCTTCGATGGTTGTCGGCATTAAATTTTCGTTTGCTTGGGCTGACTTTTTCAGTTTTTCCAAAACATTCGCAACTGCGCCCGCGTCGCGCGTTGTTTTGGTTTCGTGCAGACGCGCTAATTGGTGATCGCGGACGGTTTCGTCGATTTGGAGAATGTCGGTTTTGTGGAGTTCGGTTTCCATCGCGTATTTGTTGACACCGACGATCGTTTGTTCTTTGCGTTCGACGGCTTTTTGATATTGATACGCAGATTCCTGAATTTCGCGTTGCGGAAATCCGGCTTCGATGGCTTCGACCATTCCGCCGAAACCGTCTATTTTGTCGAAATAATCGAAACATCCGTCAACCATTTTCTGCGTCAAAGCTTCGACGAAATACGAACCGCCGAGCGGATCGACCGTGTTTACAACGCCCGTTTCTTCGGCAATGATTTGCTGTGTGCGAAGCGCGATGAGCGCGGCTTGATCGGTCGGCAAAGCCAAAGCTTCGTCGTAAGAATCGGTGTGAAGTGATTGCGTTCCGCCCAAAACTCCGGCGAGTGCTTGAATTGCAACACGCGCAATATTATTGAGCGGCTGTTGAACCGTAAGCGAAACTCCGGCGGTTTGCGTGTGAAAACGAAGCTGTAATGAACGCGGATTTTTTGCGCCGAAACGTTCTTTCATCGTTTTTGCCCAAACGACGCGAGCGGCGCGGTATTTGGCGATTTCTTCGAAAAAGTCGTTGTGCGCGTTAAAGAAAAACGAAATGCGCGGCACGAATTCGTCAACGTCCATTCCGCGCTCGACGCCGTATTGCACATATTCAACGCCGTCGCGCAAGGTGAACGCTAGTTCCTGCAAAGCAGTCGCTCCGGCTTCGCGGATGTGATAACCCGAAACGGAAATCGGATTGTATTTCGGAACGTGTTTCGCGCAAAATTCAAACGTATCAATGACCAATTTCATCGCGGGTTTGATCGGATATATCCATTCCTTCTGCGCGATATATTCCTTTAAAATGTCGTTTTGCAGAGTTCCCGAAATTTTCTGTAAATTTGCGCCTTGTTTTTCCGCCAAAGCAACGTAAAAAGCGAGAAAAATCCAAGCGGGCGCATTGATCGTCTGCGAAACGGTGACTTCTTCCAAGTTGATTCCGTCAAACAAAACTTCAAAATCCGCAAACGAAGAAACCGCCACGCCGCATTTGCCGACTTCGCCTTCCGAAAGCGGCGAATCAGCATCCAAACCCATCAAAGCTGGCAGATCGTAAGCGGTCGAAAGTCCGGTTTGACCTTGCGACATCAAATATTTGAAGCGTTTATTGGTTTCTTCGGGCGAAGAAAATCCCGCAAACTGGCGCATCGTCCAGAGCCTGCCGCGATAACCTGTCGGGTGAATTCCGCGTTTGTATGGATATTCGCCGGGAAAACCGATCTCGTCCAGATTTTCCGCGTCGGCGGCGGTGTAAAGCCGTTCGACCGATTCCAAACTTACGCCTTCAAATTTCTGTTTTCTTTCAGGCGTTTTGTCCAAAACTTTCTGTAAAGTTTCCTGTTCCCAGCGTGCTTTTTGCTCTTGATTTGCCGTAATTGCTTCTTTTATTTCTGCCATAAAATTTATTTTATTGAAATTGCTAATGTAATTAAAAGTTTAGTTTATGGTTCAAAAAACAACAATGCAAGCAAAGTTGAGATTCGTTCAGAGCGAAATTGTAATTCGCTTTCTTTAGAACATTTGTGAAGAAAAGGCAGAAAGGTTAATATTTCACAAAAAACTAACCGAGTTTAATGCATACATCGAAAAAAAAGGATTGGAATTTATCTTCGGAGGCTTTTCGGAAATTTCTCGAATGGCTCGATGAAGGAACGGATTCCGACGGTCAAAAATATCTGGAAATGCGCGCTCGGCTTGTTTCTTATTTCGACCGCAAAAATTGTTTGTTGCCCGAAGAACTGGCGGATGAAACGCTGAATCGGGTGGCGCGAAGACTCGAAGAAACGGGCGAGATCGAAACCGAAACGCCTGCAAAATTCTGCTATATTACGGCGCGTTTCGTTTTTATGGAATCTTTGCGCGGCAAGGAAAAACAAAATATTGCGCTTGATGAAAGCTTGAATCAAAAAAGGTTGGACGATACAAACGAAAAAGAGGAAAAGGAAAAAATGCTCGTTTGTTTGGAAAACTGCACAAATAAATTGGAAGCAGAAAACCGCGAAATAATTTTGGGATATTATATGGGCGAAGAACGCGCAAAGATCGAAAATCGCCGCGCGATCGCCGCACGTTTGGAAATCTCGGTAAATGCTTTGAGCATTCGCGCTTGCCGAATTCGTGACAAGCTCGAAACCTGTGTTAAAAAATGCGCCGAAAAAAATTAAAACATATTTGACGAAATATTTTTCGATTTTTGTCTTATTAATTTAGAGATTCTTCAATCTCGGACAAAAAAACAATGAAAACGACCTACGACAAAGATAAAATCAACGCATATCTGCTTGGCGTTTTGCCCGAAAACGAAGCGGAAACTTTTGACGAATTGAGTTTTACCGACGACGATTTTGCTGACGAATTGAGCGCGGCGGAAAAAGATTTGGTCGATGCTTACGTCAGAAACGAACTGCGCGGAACGACACTCGAACACTTTAAAGATTATTATCTCGCTTCACCGATTCGACGTGAAAAAGTGAAATTTGCCGAAACATTTCAGCAATTTGCCGCTAAAAAAGAGAAAAGAACTTTTGCCGAAATTTTAACCGGATTCTTTGCGATTCCGAAAATTTCGCTTCAATGGGGTTTTGCATTTGCCGCGCTTGTTTTGTTGATCTTGGGCGGCTGGTTTTACACGGAAAATTCGCGGCTTCGTTTTGAAATGGAACAGGCAAAAACAAATCGCGAAAAACTTTTACAGCGTGAAAATGAATTAACCGAACGCGAAAAACAGTTGCAAGCGGAAATTGCCGATCAGCAAACTGCAAATTCGGAAACCGAAAAAGAACTTGCGAAAGTCCGTGAAGAACGTGAAAAATTGGCGCAAGAACTGAAAAATCAAAAGGCGACACAACCGCAAATCGCCGAAAAACGTGAAAACATTCAGCCAAAAACTTCGATTTCACCAAGCCGACAGATCAGCGTCGC
This sequence comes from Pyrinomonadaceae bacterium, assembly GCA_036833775.1. Lineage (GTDB taxonomy): Bacteria > Acidobacteriota > Blastocatellia > Pyrinomonadales > Pyrinomonadaceae > JAJQRF01. The sequence continues at coordinate 4,239 of DAITPE010000383.1, forward strand.
CTCGTTTATTCTTGCGCCGAGCTTGCGCGGAACGAATAATTTACAGTCGCTTTCGATCGCGCCGAAAACGGATACGGCGGCGATGAAATTAGAACTCGAAGCCGATGATTATGCGTTTTATAGAGTCCGTCTACAAAATCAATCTGACGGCAAAATCTTGTGGCAAAGCGGAAAAATTAAATCGAGAAAAAGCGGCGCAAATTCGTTTCTCAATGTCAGTTTTTCGGCTAAATTGTTGAAATCAAACATTTACACGCTCGAAGTTTCGGGCGTGACGGCAAACGGCGCAGAGGAAATTTTTAGTAACTATTCATTCCGAATTATGCGATAATAAATCGCTTAAAATAAATTTGGTAATGGAGTTGACGCTTCGGTGTTTTCGAGAACGAGTTTTCAAATTTTAACAAGAAATGATTTTGTGCTGACGTTTTTTCAAGTTTTCACGCTTTTTTTTGTTTGTTTTCTCGCTCAAATTTCTTATTGTCAATCAATTACAACGCTCGAATTAAATAAGCCGATCGAATGTGAAATTGCGCGTAATGAAAAACAAGTCTTTCAAATCACGCTTACCGAAAATCAATACGCCGCCGCGACGATCGAACAGCGCGGAATCGATGTTGCCGTGACGGCTGTCGGGACGAATGATGAAGCATTTGCCCAAAGAGATTCGATTTTGACGAATGAAGGAAGTGAAAAGATAAGTTGGACGGCACTTTTGCCGGGTGTTTATCTTTTGGAGATTAAAACCAAACCGAATTCATTATCGGCAAACGGACGTTACAGTATTTTACTGACCGATTTGCGCGAAGCTAACGAAAAAGAACTTCGTTTGGAAAAAGCGCGGAAATTTCACAACGAAGCCATCGATCTCTACGATAAAGGCGAATATGACGAAGCGTTAAAACTTGCCGAAAGCTCGCTCGAAATACGCGAACGCGAATCGGGATCAGACGATATTGACGTTGCCTCGACGTTATCGAGTTTAGCTTTGATTCGTACGGCAAAAGGCGAATATGAAACGGCAATTCAGCTTTATCAAAGGTCTTTGGCGATCAGGGAAAAGGCATTCGGTTTTTATCATCAGGACGTTGCCCGAACGCTGCATAATTTGGGAATAGTTTTCGATACGATGGATAAATTTGACGAAGCGATCAAGCTTTATGAAAAAGCGATCGAGATTCGTCAAAAAGTTTTGGGCGAAACGCATATCGATCTCGCTACGACTTATAACAATTTGGGTTTGGTTTATAAAAGTCTCGCCGATTACGACAAAGCCGAGCAATTATTACAGCATTCGTTGGAAATTAAGGAAAAAAAACTTGCGCCGACCAGCACGAGCATTGCCATAGCTTTATCGAATTTAGCGGATATTGTGTCGGAAAAAGGAGATATAGATAAAGCACTCGAATTGTATAAACGCGCTCTTGAAATTCGTGAAAAAGCACTCGGACCGAATCATCCCGACGTGGCGCAAAGTCTGGAATTTCTCGGAACGGAATACAGAACAAAAGGCGATTTCAAACAAGCCGAAGTTTGCT
>DAITPE010000384.1:0-5759 GCA_036833775.1 Pyrinomonadaceae bacterium
AATCGGTATCGGTATTTTGATCGGTTTCTTGATAATTTCTTTTCTCGATAATTTCAAAAGACCGAAATATATTTTTGAGCAGAACTTACCTAAAGAAGTTTCCCGAAAACTTACGCAAACTCTTGCAAACAGGAGTATTAGACTCTGGCAGTTAGTATTTGTTTCCTTAGCATTTACAGTTTTCGGATTTCAGGTTTATTGGGTGTATTTTGCAGATGATTCTAACGAACAATTTCAAGCATTGAGTTACAAAGATTTAAGAAACAGACGAACTTCAGCGGCGAGTTTGCGCGGCTGGATGCTCGATCGTTCGGGTAAATTAGGAAGTTCTTTAGCATATTACAAGTTAGGGCAAGATGGAACAATTCAAAGAACCTTTGCCTTAGAAAAAGAAATGGCTCATTTGCTCGGAACCGAACGCGGAACGCCCGGACTCGAAAGAACTCTCTATAAACGCAAAGCCGACCCGATGCCGGAGGTTTGGGAAGTTTTAACTACGATAAAAAAACCGGAAGACGAACAAAATGACGTTAAAATCACTATTGACAGAGATTTACAGATATTTCTCGCAAAACAACTCGAAGGTAAAAAAGGCGCAATCGTTGTTTTAAATCCCCAAACAGGCGATCTTTTAGGAATGTATTCTAATCCCTCATTTAACATTACAGAATCACAAAAGCTTGAAGATTATCTAAAATTAGAAGGCGATAGTAGAAACAAACCTTTATTAAATCGTGCCACAAGGGAATATTACGTACCCGGTTCAACATTTAAAACCTTTACAATGATCTCGGCTTTTCGTGCCAACAAACAAAATCAAACATTTTACAGTTCACCTGAAGGTTTCATTCCGTTTCGCGGTTCTCGTCCTATTTTAGATGCAAACGGCGGTTGCGAACCGCCATTTGGCTGCACGGAGCTAAATATCGCACAAGCTTTCGAAGCATCGAGTAACCAATATTTTTCTCAAATGGCTGTCGATTTGGGACGAGAAAGACTGCGAGAAACTGCCGGACTCTTTGGCATTTTAGCCGCTGAAAATCCTGAAGATACTTTAAAGGCTAATTTTTTGTCGGAAATCTGGAACACGAGTAATCCGCAAATAAGAAATGCAATTGCGATCGAACAGTCCGCGATCGTAACCGGAAAAGATATATCGAATTACGATCTCGGACTTGAAGGAATGGGTCAAGGTTATGCCGGACAAATGACTCCGTTTCAAATGGCGTTAATTACATCTTGTGCGGCAAATTTGGAAGGCAAATTAATGAAACCCAAAATCGAATTGGATCAGCCGCCGCAAATGTATTCCCAACCACTGAGTCCTCAGCAAGCTGCCGCGATTCGGCAAATTATGACACTTGTCACCGAAGGAAGCGGCGGAACGGCAACATCGGTTTTCGGAGCGGTTCGCGGTGCCGGAATTCGTTCGGGCGGAAAAACCGGAACAGCCGAAAAACTTGCGCCGGTTTATGATGAAAAAACAGGTAAACTAAAAACCTTTAAAAGGAAAGTGAAAGACGATCAAGGCAATTGGATTGATAAAGATTTTCCGCAAATGTATGAAAGAACAGATAGTTGGTATATTTCATTTGCACCTTTGGAAAAACCGACATTAGCAATTGCCGTCGTTGTCGAAGGCGGCGGTTTCGGGGCAAAAATTTCTGCGCCGATTGCTGCAAACGTGATCTTGAAAGCACGCGATCTCGGGCTTTTAGGCGATCAATACACGCCGAAAGTTAAACCTCCGACCACAACTAAACCGAGTAAACGAGGAAGATAATTTTATGAAAAACAGAACTTCTTCGCATTTTTTGATTCTTCTGCTGATCGTAGTTTTAACCGCAATTAGTCATTATTCGATTCATTACAGCGCGCTCATTCGCGGTTATGAAACTTCTTGGCTAACCGCCGGAAGAAATATTTCTCTGATCGGATTTCTGGCGGTTCTTCCGGTTTTTCTTAAGAGATTTGCCAAATTTCAAGGCAACTGGACGCTTTACACTTCAGCCATTTTGTTATTTTCGATCGGTTTAACCGTTCAATACAGGTTATTTAGCGATCCCGAATATACTTCGAGAAAAGATAAAGCGGAAGCTCGGCAAGAAAAAATCAAAACATTACAGCTACATTATATTCAAGAAAATTATTCAGCCGAAAAGAAACAAATGATGGGCTTGCCTGCCACGCCGCCGTCGCCTGTCGATCTATCGACGGAAAAACCTCGACAAGCAAATGAAGATATTTCGGACGTTTTTTTATCAGGTAATACAATTAATCCTTTACTTGGAATATTCGGTTTTCTTTTTGCATTACTTTTAATTCAACGCGATAAAGTGTTGAAATTATTGCAAGATAACGGTTTTTTAATTGTGTTATTAACGCTGATTCCGCTATTTCTCGCGGCAATCACTTCCCGCGCCGGAAAATCTATCGGAAATATGACACCTTGGGAGCCCTCAAAAATTCCATTTTTAATCGGTTTTGCCGCAATTCTCTCGGTTTTATACAGGAATCTTGCAAGAACATATTGGGGAATTCCGCGAGCGAAAGATGTAGTTCCTTTAGTGGTGATGGCGGTTTTGCCCTTTTTCCCGTTTTTTGTTCTAAAAGATTTCGGACAAATGATGGTTTTCAGTTCGGTTTATGCCACACTTTACCTTGTTGCGGTCAGACGATTTTCGCAAAGATTCGTCTTGATCGGAAGTGTTTTATTAATGGTCGGAATTTTGGTCGTCGGTGCATTGCCCGAAAAAACGCAGGAAAATATTCCTTTGCTTCCGACGATTGCAAAACCTGTCAAAAAAGTTTTGCCGAATCGAATTCAGCAGCGTTTTCATCTTTGGCTCGACGGTTTTAATCCTCCGACACCTGAAACTCCTTGGTGGAAAGAAGATTATGACGATTATTACAAAGACCTCGTAAAAAAAGACCCGAATCTTCCGCAAATGCTGGAGGAAGACCCAAATCTACAAAAAACCATCAATGTTGACGCTTGGTTCGATGTATTGGCATTTCAGCCCGCACAGGCAACTTTTGGTTTGGCTTCGGGAAAAACTACGGGAAGAGGTTTAGGTTTAGGTTATCCAGAATTGATTCCGGTCGCGGATTCCGATTATATTTTTTCCGCGCTTGCCGAAGAACTTGGACTTTTCGGCGGTTTACTGATAACCTTTGCGCTGATAGTTTTTGTCAGCGCAGGCGTCCGAACTGCGATGGATTCGCGTGATATGTTCAGCAAACTTTGTGCGATCGGACTTTCTGCTTTTATCGGATTTCAAGCCCTTGTCAATATCGGCGGTATTACTCGCGCCCTGCCGATGACGGGAATTACACTGCCCTTTGTTAGTCATGGAGGTTTCAGTTTGATCACGAGTTTTGTCATGCTCGGGATGCTGATGGCGTTTTCACACCGCAATGCGGTTGACAGACAACTCGAAATGGAAAACAATCAAATGCGGTAAATCAAAGCTATTCACAAATTTAACATCTGATTTTGGAGAAGTGAGATGGAAGAAAACTTTCAATATATTTCGGCATCAATTACCGATAAAGGTCTGAGCGAAAAAAGACCGCAAAACGAAGATTCGTATTTAGAGCTGACACAAAGCGGCTTGTTCGCGGTTGCAGACGGCGTGGGCGGCGCACAAGCCGGAGAAGTTGCTTCATCAATGGCGATGGAAATTCTCGGCGAGGCTTTTGTAAATATGCAGAACAACGGCGATGCCGAAGAGGTAATGAAAGCCGGGATTGAAAAAGGAAACTCTGCAATTTTCCAAATGTCCAATGATTTGCCTTCGCTGGCAACGATGGCGACCACGATCGTTGCCGTTCATCTTGCCGGAAACATCGCAACTATCGGACACGTCGGCGATTCCCGACTTTACCGCTTGGATGGAAACGGAAATCTTTACCGTGAAACTCAAGACCATTCGATTGTTGAAGAGGAAGTCCGCGCCGGAAGAATGACTGCCGCGCAAGCCTTGAATCATCCGAGCAGAAACGTGATCAGCCGCGCACTCGGCGCAGAATCAACCGTTGAGATCGATCTGAAAACCATTATGTTCGAACCGAACACAACATTTCTTTTGTGTTCAGACGGTATCACTCGGCATATTGAAGATTTTGAGATTCGCGAACTTTTGAATTCTTCACTTCATCCGAATGAGATTTGTTTACAGATGAAGAATATTTGCTACACACGCGGTGCAGAAGATAATTTAACTGCCGTAATCGTTCGCGTATCTTCTGAATTGGCAAGTAATTATTCTGATGAAAATCAAGGCACTGCAACTGATTTTGAAGAACAAACCGTTGCTTCGGCACGTCCTGCGGCGGCAAATCAAACAGCTTTTTCGGAAACGGAAGATAAAATTGAAACGACTGATTATTATGACGAAGCTCCGACGCAGGATTTAAAACTTCCTGCTTCCCTGCAAACCGAAAGTTCGCAAATTGATTCAGTCCAGGAACTAACGCCGATTCAGGAAACAGTTCACGAACCGACCGTAAATTTTGTCGAATCTACGCTTCCAAAAGAAGAAGAACAGATACAATCACCGGTTTCCGTTCAATCAAAATATGATTCTGAATACGAAACTCAACCGGAAACTTCAAGCGGATTTTTTGGCAAATTGATCGGAGCATTGCTATTTCTTCTGATCGGCATTGCCGTCGGTGCGGGCGGTTATTATTTATTTTCTTCAACTCAACAACCGCCTGTGCAGACGCAGCCGATAACCGAAATGAAAACGCAGAATATTCCGTTTTCAGGATTTGAAGAAAATCGACGAAATGTTGATAAAAACCCGCAAGAATATTTAACGAAAACTGCTTCGAGTCCGCCGCAAGATGCCGAAGACTTTTATCTTATCGGACGCGCTTTTTTGTTGTCGGGAAAATACCAAGAAGCAAAACAGTCATTTAATGAAGCCAAAAACCGTCTCGGACAAACGGCAGATGTAAACAGCAAAATTCTTGCGACCGAAATTGCGATGTCTTTGGCGATAATCAATGATCCTTTGGCGATAAAAGCTTTTGAAAAAGACATTCAAGCTGATACTTCATCAGGAAATTCAACTGAAAAATCGAATTCAAACCGTTGATAAAAAAGGCAGTTATCCAAACTGCCTTTTTTAATTTCGCTGTCTTTTGGCTTCAAACAAAATCACTCCGCAGGAAACGGCGAGATTCAAACTCTCTACCGCATTTTCCATCGGCACGTAAATCATTTCATCTATTTTACTTAACTTTTCTTCGCTCAATCCATCTGCCTCAGACCCGAAAATTATCAGACGCTTTTGTTTCCAATCCGTTTCCCAAATCGTATTTTCAGCCTTAATATCAGCGGCGGTTGTCATCAGTTTTTTTAGTTTCGCCCAACTTAAAACTTCTTCAAATTCGGCTTTTTCCCAAATCGGTAAGCGGAAAACCGATCCCATTGAAGCGCGGATTGCTTTGGGCGAAAAGACATCTGTCGAGTTTTTCGAGATTATAATTCCGTTAATTCCGGCAGCTTCAGCCGTTCGCAAAATTGCACCTAAATTTGATGGATTATTGATTTCATGCAGGAAAATAAAATGATTGCTCATCGGCAATTCATCAAATGAATTTTTCGGTTTTTCGGCAATTACCACAATTCCCTGTGAATTATGAGTATCGGCAATTGTCTGAAACAATTTGTTTTCGACTGAATTTATTTGTTTGTTTAATTGCCCGAAATGTTGAAATAAAACGGTTTCACGTTCGTTTTTCCCGAA
>DAITPE010000385.1:0-5757 GCA_036833775.1 Pyrinomonadaceae bacterium
GGAAACTTGCGCGAACTCGTCAAAAAATACTCGGAAGCAAACGGGATTTACAGTAAAAAATTGAAGCCTTACGCTGAAAAAGTCGGAAGCGTTGCGTTGACCGATGATGAAACTTTTAAGGATTTGCTCAAAAAAGCGGGAAAAGAAGACGCGAAAATGCGAACGGTTCAAGACACATTTTTCGACGAAGTTTATTACAAGCCCGCGATCAAATGGGCGAAAGACAACGGTTTTATTTTGCCACTTTCCGCGCTCGTTATTTATGATTCATACATTCACAGCGGCGGAGTTTTGAGTGTGATTCGTCAAACATTTCCCGAAAAAGTGCCGATTTCGGGAGGAAACGAGATCGAATGGACGACCGCGTATGTCAACGCGCGGCACAAATGGCTTTCGACTCATCCTCGTCCCGCTGTTCAGAAAACGATTTATCGAACGCAATGTTTTAAGGATGAAATCAAACGCGGAAATTGGTCGCTCGGCGTTTTGCCGATCAATGCGAACGGCACGAAGGTTTCTTAAAAGTGTAAAAAGTTATTCGTTTGTGAGTTGATTTGTGATTTGTTTACAATAAATTATGAATCTCGAAAAAGAAAGACCCGAAACGAACTGGCGCAACAAACTTCACGAGATCGTTTTTGAAGCCGAAACGACTGCCGGAAAAGTTTTCGATCTGACGGTAATCACGCTGATTTTATTAAGCGTTTTGGTCGTTTTGACGGAAAGTGTCAAAAGCATTCGGGATAATCACGGCGAAACTTTGGTTGCGATCGAATGGTTTTTTACGATTGTTTTTTCAATCGAATATATTTTACGAATCATCAGCGTCAAAAAGCCTCTGCGTTATGCTTTGAGTTTTTACGGTTTGATTGATTTAATGGCGATTTTGCCAACCTACATCAGCCTTTTCGTTCCCGGCACGCAATATCTTTTAACTATCAGAATCTTAAGGCTTTTGCGGATTTTCAGAATTCTCAAATTGACCGCATATTTGACTGAAGCAAACGTAATTATGTCGGCTTTACGCGCCAGCCGACGGAAAATTTCGGTCTTTCTCTTGGCAATTTTGACTTTGGTCACGATCGTCGGCACTGCGATTTATGTGATCGAAGGCGAAGAACACGGATTTACCGATATTCCGACCAGTATTTATTGGGCGATCGTGACTTTGACGACTGTCGGTTACGGAGATTTGTCGCCGAAAACGATGCTCGGAAAAGGACTTGCATCGCTCGTAATGATCGCAGGATACGCGATTATCGCCGTTCCGACGGGAATCGTCACGGTCGAATTAACGCGTTCGAGCAAAGAAGCGAGTTCACAAGTTTGTCCCGATTGTCATTCTTACGGTCACGATGCAGACGCGGTTTTCTGCAAATATTGCAGTGCGAAATTATAGTTTTGAAACAAATTTTCTACTGCGGTAAACTTCCCGCCGATTGCTGAAGCGGATTTCCGCAAGCCGCGCAAACCATCCACGCCGTTTCGACCTGGTGACGGCAATTCGTGCAAACCAAAATTCCTTCGCGCAAATTCGTCTGGCAATTCGAGCAGAAATTATGTCCGTCCGGGCAAAGCATCATACATTTCGGATTCGGACATTGACGCGCGCGCGGCGTTCCGACCGTGTAATTCATACGTTCGGCGGCGGCTAATTGGCGCGTTCCTTTGGCGTAATTGCCGCTCATAATATTGTTGTATTCGGGCGAATTTACCCAACTCCGAATTTCTTTGACGCGCACGACCGGATACGGATGCGTGTTTTGCAGCATCGAATAAAGTTTCAAAACTTTCGTGATCATCGAATCGTCGCCGAGTTCGTGATAACTTTCGGCTTGAACTTCGATCTCGTCAACATTAAATTCTTCGCTGTATTTTTTTGAAAATCCGGCAAGCTTGCCGAGTGCGCTGGCGACGACATCGACATCTTGCGTTGCCAAAAGCGCGGCGCGGTCACACGAAAATTCGGCTTTGCGGTTCCAATCGAGAATTGCGAGTTGCAATCCGATGCTCAAAAAATTGCCAACGACGGGCATAACTTGTTTGATGAGTTCGTTTCCGAAATTCGAGATCAAATACGCGAGCGTTTTATAAAGCTGATGTTCGCATTTTACGTGACCGAGTTCGTGACCGAGAATTGCGAGCATTTCGTCTTCGGACATAATATCGATCAAACCCGAACACAAAACGATCGTGTAATTTTCCATTCCCATCGCGTAAGCGTTGATCGTATTCGTCGTTTCGATATATAAATTCGGAAGTTTTTTAACGTCTAAAACTTCCGCCATTTTCAGATATTGTTTGTAAAGCGACGGATATTGCTGCGCGTTGATGCGAAGATTGCTCGACACTTTTTCGATCAAAATTATTCGTTCGATGCTGTGTTCGGAAATGAATTTGACGACTTTCGGCAAGCCGGGAACTTTCTGCAAAGCCGCGATCGCTTGGCTGTCCGACGGATGCTGAAACGAATGATATGAAAGCTCGGGAAATGTCTTTAAATCTTCTCTTAACGCCATAATTTTTACCTTTATTCGATTATTACCAAAACTTCACCCGCGTTGACATTAACGCCTTCTTCGACGCGGATTTTTTTCACAACGCCGTCTTTCGGCGATTTCATTTCGTTCTGCATTTTCATCGCTTCGACGACGATAACTCCTTCGCCGTGAGCGACTTCCGCGCCTTCTTCTACCAAAATGCGAACGATCTTTCCGGGCATTGCAGTTTTTATTTCGACAACGCCGTCGGCAACTTCATCGCCGTTGCTTTTGGCGCGAACCTTTTTCGGATCGATCACTTTTATTTCGAGCTGATGATTGCCGAGATTGACGATTCCGTTCGGCGCAACGTAGATTTGGCTGATCTGATTGTTGTATTTAAAAAGAAAAACATCGGGTTCGACTTCCGATGCTTCGAGTTCGTATTCGCGGTCGTTTACGCGTGCAAAAACTTTTTCGCCGTCGCGTTTGATTTCCACGTCGAATTTTTCGTTTTTAAGTTCGGCTTGCAGTTTCATTTGGTTTTTAATTTATTAAATCGATGAATAAAAACGGATTGACCAAAAATAAAAATCAGACAATTTTTAAAGCGTATTTTTCGTGATTTTCAGGTCATTATTTTCAACTTTTTTCAAACAATCTTCACAAAGACAATTTTGGTAATTATTGCGAAGATTCTCAAGAGTTTCAAAATCTAATTTTAACTCAAAACACCAACAATTTCCGCTTTCGGAAGCGCACGAAAAAGATTTTCCGCAAGATTCACATTTTTTAGTTTTGGTTGGCGTGGTCATCATTGTTTTTTAACAAAATTGCGGCGACGGTTTTGAGCAAAATATCAAAATCGATCGGTTTTGCAAGATGTTGTTGAAAACCGGACGCAAGCGTTTTTCGGCGATCTTCCGTGCTGGCATAAGCAGTCAGCGCAATCGCGGGAAAGTATTCGATATTATCCGATTCACGAATCATTTTCAGTAGATTGAAACCGTCAATTTCAGACATTCCGATGTCGCTGATCAAAAGATCGAAGCGCGTTTCGGTAATTTTCTGCAAAGCCTCACGCGCTGAATTTACGCAGACGATTGTCGCGCCGCGATTTTCCAAAAGCAATTGGATCGGTTCAATACTGTCGCGTTCATCATCGACTAAAAGAATGGTTTTTCCTTGAAGATATATCTTCGGCTGATTTTGTTCAAGATTATTTGTAAAAGGTTTTGATCCTTCGATCTCTAAATTATTCAACGGCAGTTCGAGCGTAAATGTCGTTCCTTTATTTACGCCGTCGCTTTCGGCGAAAATCTTTCCGCCGTGCAACTCGGTAAGATGCCGAACGATCGTTAAACCCAGACCTAAACCGCTGTGATTTCTGATGATCGTGCTGTCGGCTTGGCGGAATCTGTCAAAAACGAACGGCAAAAATTCAGGCGCGATCCCGATTCCCGTATCGGCAACTTTAAGACACAATTTGTTGTCTTCAACTGTCAGAAAAAGCTTGACGTTCCCACCGTTGCTCGTGAATTTAACTGCATTATTTGCCAAATTTACAATAATTTGATGAAGTCTGGTAAAATCGCCGACAACTTTCTGACTTTCAAACTCTGAAATAAATTCGATATTAATATTTTTCGTTTCGGCAAAAGGGCTGACGGTTTCGAGCGCAGATCGAACAACTGAAACGAAATCGACCTCGACATTTTCGATATGCATTTTATCTGAAATAATACGGGAAACGTCGAGCAGGTCTTCGATCAGATTTTTCTGCAAACGGGCGTTTCTTTCGATCGTTTCGACTGCCTTTGAACGCCTTTCGGCATCGAGCGAATCCATATTCAAAATGCGCGTCCAGCCCAAGATCGCATTGAGCGGCGTGCGAAGCTCGTGCGACAAGACCGACAAAAAATCGTCCTTTGCACGATTGGCTTCTTCGGCGGTTTGACGGGCGGCAATTTCTCTTTTTAGGATTTCTTCGCGTTCGAGTTCGATGAGTTTGCGTTCGGTTACATTTGTAAAAAGCAGCGCAATGCGGCGGCTTTCTTCTCCGCCGATGCGGGTTGCGTAAACATCAAACCAGCGGCTTAGAGCCTGCGAACCTTCGGTAAAACGGATTGGCTGACCTGTTACAGCGACTTTTCCGTAGATTTCTATCCAATGCGGTTCGATGTCGGGAACTTTTTCAAGGACGGTTTTGCCGATTGCATTTTCGATTCCGGTCAGTTTTTCAAACATCGGGTTGATGTCTAAAAATCTGTAATCGCAAGGCTTACCGTTTTTATCGAAAAGCATTTCGATAATGCAGAAACCTTCGTCGATCGAATTGAAAAGTGTGCGGTATTTTTCTTCCGATTCACGTAAGGTTGCTTCCGACGATTTGCGGTCGGTAATATCGATTCCGATGCCGTAAACTCTTATCGGTTCGCCTTTATCGGAATAAACCGCTTTTCCGCGTCCTTCCATCCAGCGCATCGAACCGTCTGAATGTTTGAAGCGAAATTCGATCGTATAATCGCGTTTTTCCGCAATTGCGGTTTGAACTTCCGCACTGACGCGCTGACGGTCTTCTTCGTGAATGAATTTATAATAAGCATCTCGCGTGCCGCCGAATGAACCTATTTCGAGTCCGAAAATCTCTTCCAGTTCTTTGCTCCAATGAACGATGCCCGACACGATGTCGTTTTCCCAAACGCCCATTCGACTGCTTTGCATTGCCAGCGAAAGCATCAATTGACTTTGCTGCAATTCCTCGGCGGCTTTGTGTTTTTCGGTAATGTCGCGGGCGATCTTTGCCGCGCCGATGATCGATCCTTCTTTATTTTTAACAGGTGAAATCGATAAAGAAATATTCAGCAAAGAGCCGTTTTTATGCTGTCTGACAGTTTCAAAATGTTCGATCCTTCCGCCTTTGCGAATCTTTTCGATAATGCTTTTTTCTTCATCGATCAGGTGAATCGGGATCAGCATCGTGATCGATTTGCCGACGGCTTCATTGGATGTATAACCGAAGATGATTTCCGCGCCTTTGTTCCAGCTCGTGATCGTGCCGTCGAGATTTTTACTGATGATCGCATCGTCCGAAGATTCGACGATCGAAGCGAGCAAAGCATTGGCGTTTTCGATGATGGTTTCGGCAAGCGTTCGATAGTTTTGCTCGCTTTCACGTAAAGCGGTTTCCGTAAATTTCGTGGCTGAAATATCTTCGAGATTCAGCATTACCCGCAGATTTTGCTCGCTTCCGAGTTTTTTTCCGCGCAATTCAAAC
>DAITPE010000386.1:0-5743 GCA_036833775.1 Pyrinomonadaceae bacterium
AGAAATGCAGAATTTGCAGGCAAGTTGGGAGAAAATTTATTGATTTGTAAAAGCTGACGCAAAACGCTTTTACGTTTTGCCGAAACAAACGAATTTCGGATGCTATTTCACGAAGATGAAATAAAAATCCGAAGTTGTAGTTTTACTGTAAATGGTTATCATCAAAAAAAATAGATTGTTCACTTAATTTTTATAAAATGCGAAAAAAAGGTTTAAAATAAAATAGAAACCTGCAAATATGTGAGAATATGAACAGAAACGGAACAAAAAACACTTCTGTGTTGCAATAGTAGGTTTCAAAACATAAAATTTTCTAATTATGGCGAACAAGGGCGAGCAAATTGATTTCAGACATCTTTTCAACAACATTCCGGGTCGCTACATTGTTTTACTTCCCGATCTTACCGTTGCCGCTGTTTCCGACGAATATCTGAAAGCCACGATGGTCGAGCGCGAAATGCTCGTCGGGCAAAAACTATTCGATGTTTTTCCCGAAAATCCCGCCGACGAAAAAGCGCACGGTGCGGCAAATGTCCGTGCTTCGCTCGAAAAGGTTTTTCAAACCGGCAAACCCGATCTGATGCCGGTCATCAAATACGATATTCAGAATTCGACGGCAGACGGAAACGCTTTTGAAGAAAGATTTTGGCGGCTGGCGACGTATCCGTTTTTCGACGATGCAAAAAACGTCGTCTGCGTGATTCACCACATCGACGACATCACCGAACAGGAAAATCTCAAGAAAAAAGAAGCCGAGATCGAAAAGATCAATTCCCAATTGAAAACGCATTCGCGGCAGATCGAATCGGAAAGAAACTCTGCCGAAGCCGCTTTGGTTGACGCGCGTTTGCGGCTCGAAGCCGCTTTGGACGCGGGCGAGATCGGGACGTGGACTTTCGACGTGCTTAATAACAAGGTCGCCGCCGATAAAAATCTGGCGAAATTCTTTGCGTTTGATGAAAACAGCGGCGCAGAAGGCGAATTGGAAAAATTTACCGCTTCGATTCATCCCGAAGACCGCGCAAGAGTTGTCGAAGAAATAAACGACGCGCTCGAAAACGGCGAAACGATCGAAACCGAATATAGAATTGTCGGAAAAGACAAGGCGATTCGTTGGGTGATGGCAAAAGGCAGGGTTTTGCGCGGCGCAGACGGCAAACCTTATCAGCTTCCCGGCGTTATTTTCGATATTACCGACCGCAAATTGACCGAAGAAAAACTCAGAAAAAGCGACGAAAGATTAAATCTCGTCACGCGCGCGACCAACGATGCGATCTGGGATTGGAATCTGCAAACGAACGATGTTTGGTGGAACAAAGCCGTGCAGACAATGTTCGATTACAAGGAAAACGAGGTCGAACCCGATTCAAAATGGTGGTATGAACATATTCATCCCGAAGACCGCGAACGGGTCGTCAAAGGCATTCACGATGTGATCGACAACGGCGGCGAAAATTGGACTGACGAATACCGTTATCTTTGTTCGGACGGTAATTTCAAATACGTTTTCGATCGCGGTTTTGCGATTCACAAAGACGGAAAACCTTTGCGAATGCTTGGCGCGATGCAGGATGTGACCGCGCGGAAAGATGCCGAAACCGCTCTCAAAAAAAGTCAGGAAAGATTGCAGTTGGTGCTCGATTCGTCGGTTTTGGGTTTGTGGTATTGCGATCTTCCGTTCGACGTTTTGAGCTGGAGCGACCGCACGAAAAGTCATTTTTGGCTGTCGCCCGAAGCGACCGTCACGATCGAAGATTTTTACCGCATCATTCATCCCGAAGACCGCGAAAATACGCGTCAGGCGATCGATAAATCGATTCAAGAGCGAACCGATTACGACGTTGAATACCGAACGGTTGACGGCGAAACGGGCAGAATAAAATGGATTCGCGCACTCGGTCGCGGATTTTACGACGAAAACGATAATCCGTATCGTTTCGACGGAATTACGATCGACATCAGCGACGAAAAATTGATTCAGGTCGAGCGCGAACAACTTTTATGGAGCGAAAAAAACGCCCGCGCCGAAGCCGAAAACGCGAATCGTTTGAAGGACGAATTTCTCGCCACGCTTTCGCACGAACTGCGCACGCCGCTTTCGTCGATCTTAGGTTGGTCGCGGATGCTTCGGGAAATGAATCTGCCCGAAAGTCAAAGAGAAAAAGCGATCGAAACCATCGAACGAAACGCAAAATCGCAGGCGCAACTGATCGAAGATATTCTCGACGTTTCGCGCATTACTTCGGGCAAACTGCGTCTGAATGTTCAGCCGATCGAAGTCGCGCCGATCATCGAATTGGTTTTGGAGTCGGTTCGTCCGGCGGCGGCGGCAAAGGGAATTCGTCTGCAAAAGGTTTTGGATTCCGACGGTATGATCTCGGGCGATGCCGACCGTTTACAGCAAATAATCTGGAATCTGATGTCAAACGCGATCAAATTTACGCCGAAGGGCGGAAAGGTCGCGATCAAATTGGAACGCATCGATTCGCACGTCGAAGTCACTGTAACGGACAACGGGCAGGGAATCGAAGCCGAAGCTTTGCCTTTTATTTTTGAAAGATTTCGTCAAAGCGACAGCTCGACGACGAGAGTTCACGGCGGCTTGGGATTAGGTTTGGCGATCGTCCGCCATTTGGTCGAGCTTCACGGCGGAACTGTTCAGGCACACAGCGAAGGAAAAGATTGCGGCGCGGTTTTTTCGCTCAATTTTCCGATCATTCCGCTGCGTTCGGATAAAGACCAATTTTTTGAAAATGTTCAGAAAAGCGTGCTTGGCAGCGAGCAAAAAAACTTGGCTTCGATCACTTGTCCGCCGGAAATAAAAGGTTTGCGGGTTTTGCTGGTTGACGACGAACCCGACACGCTCGAAATTTTAATGTTCGTATTTTCATCGTGCGAAGCAAAAGTAAAAGGCGTTTCGTCGGTCGATGCCGCGCTCGAAATATTGGCGCAAGAGGAATTCGACGTTTTGGTGAGCGACATCGGAATGCCGTATAAAGACGGTTTCGATTTGATCAAAACTTTAAGAAAACTTCCCGCCGAAAAAGGCGGCAGAATTCCCGCCGTCGCGCTCACGGCGTATGCGCGTTTTGAAGACCGTATGAAAGTTCTTTCCGCCGGATTTCAAATGCACATCCCGAAACCCGTCGAACCTGCGGAACTTTTAACCGTCGTCGCCAATCTCGCCAATTGGCACGATAAAAGTTAATTTCATAAAAATAAATAGCCGCGAAAAGGCACAAAAATATACAAAAAATAAAATCATAAAATTCTTCTTTTTTGATATTTTTGTGCCTTTTCGCGGCTATCATTCTTAAAAAGTTACTCGGCTTTCTGCGGAATTTCTTCGCCTTTCGGGAAAAAATCGAGCGAAGCCGAATTCAGACAATAACGCTGTCCGGTCGGCGGCGGACCGTCTGGGAAAACGTGTCCTTGATGCCCGTCACAGCGCGCACAGCGAATCTCAATGCGAATCATTCCGTAACTCGTATCACGAATGTTTCTCAAATGTTCCTTATCGAACGGCTGATAAAACGAAGCCCAACCCGTTCCCGAATTAAACTTCGAATCCGAAGAAAACAGCGGCAAACCGCACAGCTTGCAGGCATAACTGCCGTCTTCCTTATTGTCCGTCAAATTCCCGCAAAACGGTGCTTCCGTCCCGTGATCGATCAAAACGCGGTAACTTTCGGCATCCAAATCCTGCGCCAAACGCTCGCGTTCTTCGGCAGAAATCGGCGTAATATCGTAACCGCTTTCAGAATAAATTCTTCCTTCTTTCCGTGTTTCAGGTGTCATAAAATTAATCTCCAATGCTTCTATGATGACAGATTTCTATTAAAATATTCCAATTATTTTTCAAGTAAATTTTAATTGCCGACGCTCGATTTCGACAAATTCAAAAAGGCAAAACGAGTTTCTTTTTAATGTTAAAAGAATTTTCTTGACAACAAACAATAAAATCAAGTAAAACATTCTCTACAAACTTACAAGTAAAATTATACAGTTGCCTGATTATCTTATATTCCTGAGGAATAAATAAAATGACTGAAAAGAAAGAAACGAATGAACTTCCGAAATCCGTTATCGGCTTTCTCGACAAATACGGAGATAAACTTTACAACGGAGTCAAATCCATCTACAAAAAAGCGTCTGATGAAACAAGGCTGAATTGGCGGCTCGGATATGAATATTACTTAGACAGTTCATACAAAAAATACTACTATGCCAAAACATTTCTCAGCACGAATGAACCTTTACCGTTATATGACTTTTACGTTCCTTTAAGTGTTTCGTGCGGGAAAAATAAAATCGATAACACATCAATTGAAGACCTGATGTCGTTCAATAAGTTTTCGATAATCATGGCATCGGGCGGGAGCGGCAA
Organism: Pyrinomonadaceae bacterium; assembly: GCA_036833775.1. Classification (GTDB taxonomy): domain Bacteria; phylum Acidobacteriota; class Blastocatellia; order Pyrinomonadales; family Pyrinomonadaceae; genus JAJQRF01. The sequence continues at coordinate 4,388 of DAITPE010000386.1, forward strand.
AACGATGATGATGCGGCATCTTTTCGTTGATACGATTGCTAAAACTTCGCTCGTTCCTATTTTTGTAGAACTCAGAGAACTGAACAATTCGGAACTGAATCTTTTCAGTTTGATAATAAAGAAATTGCGCGATAACAAGTTCGACTTTGCCGATGAATATATTGAAATGGCTTTTAAGGCAGGGCATTTCGCGCTTTTGCTGGACGGTTTCGACGAAGTGATCGATACCAAACGGGAATCTACCATCAAACAAATCGAGGAAATTTCCCAAAAATATGAGAAAAACTACATTATTCTTTCCTCACGCCCCGACGATTCGCTAAATAAATGGATATTGTTCAATGTTTGGGAGGTTGAACCGCTGACTTTAACTCTAGCTTGTGAATTGGTCGAAAAGACCGATTCTGATGAAGAGATAAAGCAAAAATTTATCGAAGCATTGAAAGAGTCGCTTTTTGAAACGCACAGCACCTTTCTTTCAAATCCCTTGCTTTTGTCGATAATGCTGATTACCTACAAGGACGGTGCAAATATACCTCAAAAAATCACTACCTTTTACGAACGGGCATACATGGCATTATTTGAACAGCACGATGCCAAAAAAGCCTATCATCGTGAAAAAAGGTCAAAACTGGATATATTGGATTTCAAAAAAGTATTTTCAGCCTTTTGTTTCCTAACCTACAATAAATCTCGCTATAATTTTCCTGAAACTATTGCCCTTGAGTATTTAGAAAAAGCTAAAAAGGCATCAATTATTGAATTTAACAAAAAAGATTATCTGCACGATGCGATTCAAGCGGTATGTTTATTAATTCGGGATGGATTGGATATTACGTTTTCTCACCGTTCATTTCAAGAATACTTTACTGCCGTATTTGTTTCTCAATTAGGAGATGTTGAAAAAGTAGGAAGATTTTTAAATAGCCATTTATTGGAAATGAGTTGGACATATTTCGAGGTAAATACATTGTTTGAATTGATCTATGAAATCTCTCCAGAATTGATAGAAAAACAATTGATAATCCCTAACTTAGAAGAAATTGAAATAAGGATTGGCTATGTAAATAAATTAGAAAAATCAAGTCATAAAAAATTAATTAAACTCCTCTACTCTAATCTTCATGTTGCTTCTGGAGGAGATTTTTCTGAGGATTATACCGACCAATATATTATAGGGGTAGGACATATAAATAGACATTATCATAATATTATAGATTTTATTACCAAAACTTACTTTGCAGATTATAAACCTTTAATTAAGGATAATTCTGACTTTGCAAAGATACTTCTTGAAATATCTTTTACCGGCGAAATTGATATTGATTTAATTTTAAAAAATGATGGGTTGTTTGA
>DAITPE010000387.1:0-5708 GCA_036833775.1 Pyrinomonadaceae bacterium
GTGCCGCGCGATGCCCGGAATTTTTCCTTTGAGCATTTCGGACGAGCCGCAGGAAGCGATTCCGCCCGTCATCGAAGGCACGGTTATCTTGGCGGCGATCAGTATGCCGCCGCGCGGCGGCGCGGAATACGCGCCGATCATTCAGACCGAACCTGTCGATCGCATCGCCAACGGCGTTTTTGTCTATCGCGGACGGTTCGAAATTCCGCTCGCCGCCGCGCTCAGTCATGTCGAACGCGCCAATGAATTGATCTTCTCGAAACATTTTGAAGAAGCCGTTGCCGACGGTCAAAAAGCGGTCGAACTCGCGCCGGAAGATGCGCGGACACATTTTGCTTTGGGCTTGGCTTTCGCCCGCAGCGGTCGGAAAGACGATGCTCGTGCAGAATTTCAAAAAACTATCGAAATTGCTAAAACGAACCCGGGAATTTTTCGGCGTTTTGAAGTCTTAGCCCAACAGGAAACCAAACTGCTCGACGGAAAATAAAGCATCAAATATCATTCAGTTCAAACGAAAAACTCGGTTTATCTACTGCTTTGCCTTTTCGGTTTAATCTTCACGGCGGCGGACTTATTGCCTTTTTTTATCCGTAAAGTCCATAAAATTAAGTTGAAGAAAAATATTTTAGGCGTAAGATATTCGATGATATTAGTGAAAAAACATCAATCAATTAAATGATTTTCAAATTAACGGAAAGAGATTTGCAGACAAAATACGGCACGTTTTGTGAAATTTTGTATTACGACGGACAGAAAGAATCGATCGCGCTCGTGATGGGCGAGATCGAAAACAGTGAAGATGTCATTTGCCGTGTTCATTCGGCGTGCGTTTCGGGACACGTTTTCAACAGCGTCGAATGCGAATGTCAGGCGGAAATGGAGGCGGCGCAAAAAGCCATTCAGCAGGCGGGAAAAGGCTTGATAATTTATCTCGAACAAGAGGGAAAAGGCAACGGGCATCTCGCACTAATGGCAAGTATTCCGTATAAAAAAGCGGGAATGAAACAATCGGAAGCCTACGAAAAAGCGGGTTTTGAAAAAGATGCGAGAAGTTTTCGCCCTGCCGCCGAGATTTTGAAAGATTTGCAGGTAAAATCGGTCGTTTTGCTGACGAATAACGTGGAAAAAGCCGACGATCTGCGAAAATTCGGAATCGTTGTTTCTAAAATAATGAACGTAGATATTTAGAAGCCGTTTGAAAACTCTTTAGAAAAGCGGAAAACTACTTTTTTGAATGCGAATCGAGCGGATGCAACGGATTTATTAAAAAAATATTCGAGCAAATCCGTTTAAAGTTTGCTGAAAACGTGCAAATTCAAGCACGAGCCGAAATGTGTAAAAATTAAATAAACGGTTTGCAGACCGAGACAGGATAGTCTGCAAACCGTTTATTTTCGTCGGTTGCGTAAAATTAATTATTGCTTGCTCCGCCACTCCACATTTCAAAACTGCCCCAGATTTCGTCGATTATCTTTTCGTTTGCCGAGAATTTTTCCTCCGAATCCGCGCCGATAAGCATAACATAATTGTCCGTTACGTCAGTTCCGACGAGGATTCTGGTTTTTCCTTTTTTGCCTTCGATCGTCACATCCGCATCGGCGACCGCGTAATCGTCGCTTTCGGCTTTCAGTTTTCCGGGTGTAACTTTTGCGCCCATTTCTTCGAGAAATTTAACGGCGACATTGAGCAAATCTTCTTTGGACATTTCTTTATCTTTGAAAGCTAAAACGAAAATGCCGAGATCGGACGGCGCGGGTGTTTCCGCCATAAAAGTATCGACGCCGCCTTCGGTAGCCTGTTCGCCCGTCGTTCCGGCAGGAACTGAAAATCCGTAACCTTTTGTTTCATCGTAAACATAGAGCCAATCTGCCGGAACGGGATTGGATTTTTTGGCGGTTTTCGCGGTTCCTTCGGGTTTCTTTTCGTCGGTCAGAGCGGTTTTCGGTTTGTCCGGTTTTGTCGTATTAGAAGCGTTTGAATTGCCGGTCGTCGCGGAATTCGTCGCGGTGTTTGCCGGTTTTGCCGTGTTTGAAGCATTTGAATTGCTGCCGGTTCCTGTGCCGACCGAAAAACTGCATCCGCTGAATGTGATTCCGACAGCCGTCAACGCAGTCAGTAAAATTAATTTGTGTTTCATCTTTTCTCCTGTTTTTTTCAAGAGACGGAAAACTGTTTTCTAATTTCTTTGAAAGACAGTTTTCCGTCTCTATGGGGGTAAATTTTTTCGCTTTTTATTGAAGATCGGCTGTTGTTTTACCTTTTCCCGTCAACAAAAGGAGCCATAATTACTTTTTTCATCATTTATCTCCTCTTTATAAATATTCAAAAAATAAATTCAGCCCTTCTACAAACAAAAACGACGTTTTTTGAAAAAAAAGGACAAGAGTAGAAAAAGTTTTTTTATTTTGCCGATTTATTCTATAATTTTCGAGAGTTCCCAAATCCATTTATGTTTAATGAATCTTCTCAGCAGATAACGATGCTTTTGATCGATTGGAGCAGCGGGAATGAAAATGCATTCGATGAATTGCTGCCGCTCGTTTATCAGCAATTGCGTCAGATGGCGCATCGGCATTTGAAAAAACATTCGGCAGACGATGCTTTGCAAACGACCGAATTGATTCACGAAGCGTATTTGAAACTTGCATCAGGCGAAGAAAAACAATGGCAGAACCGGGAACATTTTTTCGGCGTTGCATCAAAGGCGATGCGGCATATTTTGGTCGATCTGGCGCGGTCGAAACAGCGCGTCAAACGCGGCGGTCAGGCGGAAAAAATAACTTTGGAAGACAATCTGGTCGCTTCGTCGCAAAGACCTGAAGAAATAGTTCGCCTCGATGATGCGCTTAAACAGCTCGCTTTGATGGACGAACGCAAATGCCGCGTGGTCGAAATGAAGTTTTTCGGCGGTTTGAAGGTCGAAGAAATCGCCAAAGTGTTGAATATTTCGCCGAAAACCGTCAAACGCGATTGGCAGTTTTCGCGCTCGTGGCTTTTACGAGAACTCTCGAACGCCGCTTCCTGAAAATAAAAACGGCGGCAACGAGATTGCTGTTTGCCGCCGGACACAAATCGGGAGAGAAAAATTTTAATGATCTTCCGCATCTTTATCGGCTGATTTCGTATCATCCGAAGCAGGTTTTTCCGCTTCGGGTTTCTTCGCCGTATTGTCGCCTGCGATCGTAAAAGTCGCGGTTTTGCGGTCGGTTTCCTTGCCGCTTTCGTCGCTCATTACGATCTCGGTTTTGTAAGTTCCGGCAACAAATCCGTCGGGCGCGGAAAATGTGAACCAGATCGGACGGCTGCCGTCAACGTCGATCGAATTGTCGAGTTTGTAAGCGACCGAACCTGCCTGCATTCCCGGCACATTTTCAGTCAAAACGCGGAATCTGACCTTGTTTTTGCCGATCGAATTATTGACTGCCGTGACCGCGAAGATCACGTCATTCGGTTTAAATGTCGTGCTTGCGCCGTTTCCGTCTTTGTCTTTGGCGAGTTTTAAATCGCCCAAACCGGCGGTCGAAGCACTAAAACTGCAAGCTATCGAAACCAAAAGTAAAATTCCCAAAGCCGCAAACGAAATGAATTTATTTTTCATAATTAAATTTTCTCCTTAATTTAAATTAACCTTTTCGGAAAACTGAAAATATCCGAAAATTTGGTCTTGCATACTGAAACGACAAATCAAAGATAAACAGGTCATTGCCGCGATTTTTTTTTACAAAAATAAAATTTGGTCTATACTCGTTTCAAAAGAAAAATGGTTTTCCCGACCGCAATCGGTTGTTTGCCCCCGAAATGGAAGCTGAGAGAATAGAAAAAATCGAAGAGCTTTTCCACGCCGCTTTGGAAGTTTCGCCTTCCGAACGCGCTTATTTTTTAAATAAAACTTGCGGCGCAGACAAAGAATTGATTCGCGAAGTCGAATCTTTACTCGTTTTTGAAGAATCATCCGAACAAATTCTCGACGCTTCGACCGAAGAATTAGCCGCCGAATTATTTTCCGAGATTAATCCGCCGAATGATCTGATTGGTGTCAAGATCGGGCATTTCAAGATCGAAAAACTTTTGGGAAAAGGCGGAATGGGCGAAGTTTATCTTGCCGAAGACGTAAAGCTCGACCGCAAGGTCGCGCTTAAATTTCTGCCGCCGGAATTTGTTCAAAACAAAGACCGCTTGAATCGTTTTGTCCGCGAAGCGAAAACCGCTTCGGCGTTAAATCATCCGAACATCATCACGATCTACGAGATCAACGAATTTGACGGAATTCATCTGATTGCGACCGAATTTATCGACGGTCAAACTTTGAACGGTTTTACGAAAAACGAATCTTTGAGCGTCGAAACGGCGTTGAATATTGCCGTTCAAATTGCTTCCGCGCTCGACGAAGCGCATTCGGCGGGAATCGTTCACCGCGATATTAAGCCCGACAATGTAATGATCCGCGCAAACGGAATCGTCAAAGTTTTGGATTTCGGCATTGCAAAATTGCTTGAAAACGAACAAACGAAGCAAAGTGAAAAAATCGAAATAAATCCGAATTATTCGCAGGTTTTCCATAATTCAACTTCGACAATGGCGGGTTTAATAATGGGAACGGCGGAATATATGTCGCCGGAGCAGGCGCGCGGAAAAAAGATCGACACGCGCACCGATATTTTCAGTTTCGGCGTGATGTTTTACCAACTTTTGACGGGAAAACTTCCGTTTGAAGGCGAAAATGCAGCGGAAATAATCGACGCGATTTTGCATCGTGAACCGAAACCTTTCGACAATCCTGAAATTCCGTTTGAAATCGAAAAGATCGTCGGAAAATGCTTGCAGAAAAATCGTGAAGATCGTTATCAAACGATCGGAAATGTTCTGGAAGATTTGAAAGAAGTGCGCCGAAGTTTCGGAATAAGCGATACGATTTCGCCGATTCATCATTCAAACGGAAACATCGAAACGCGGACGAAAAGCCTTGAATCCGTCACGACAAAAGAGATTTTCGGTCGGAAAATGCTTTCCAATAAAATGTTTGCGATCGGCTTTGCGGTTTTGCTGATCTCGCTTGCCGCATTTTTCGGTTATCAAACTTTTTCCGCAAAAAAACAGATCAGATCGGTCGCCGTGATGCCGTTTGTGAATGAAAGCGGAAACCAAAATATTGAATATCTTTCCGACGGAATGACGGAAATGCTCATCCGCAGTCTGGCGAACATTCCGAATCTTTCGCTCAAAGCGCGAAGCACCGTTTTTACATACAAAGGAAAGGAAAAGATGCCGCAACAAATCGGCGCGGAACTCAAAGTTGATGCGATTTTGCTCGGACGTTTGAGCTTGCGCGGCGAAGATTTGGAACTTCATCTCGAACTTGTCGAAACGGCGACGCAAGACGTTTTGTGGTCGGAAAACTACGAACGCAAGCTGAATGAACTTGCTTTATTGCAAAACGAACTCGTTGCCGATGTTACGGACAAATTGCGTTTGAAATTGACTGCGGCGGAACAAAAACAAGCGGCGAAAATCTACACGACCGATTCGGAAGCGCAGCAATTGTATCTGAAAGGACGTTTTCATTGGAACAAGCGAACCGTCAAAGATTTTGAACGCGCGATCGACTATTTTAATCAAGCCGTCGAAAAAGACCCGAATTACGCGCTGGCTTACACGGGTTTAGCCGATGCGCTCGCTTTGATGCCTTTATACGGTAATTTTCGTCCGCA